>JAGQPD010000090.1 GCA_020426865.1 Planctomycetales bacterium | reverse complement strand
ATTATCACTGGCACATCGAGCTGCTTCCGCGTTTGATCAAATTCGCCGGTTTTGAATGGGGCAGCGGGTGTTATATCAATCCCATTCCGCCTGAAACGGCCGCTGAACAACTCCGAGCGTAGCGTTTCTCCAATCTCGGAATGAACGCCATGTTGCAGCGGCGGTTACGGACGGTGGATCTTCGCGTGCATCTGCACCCAGTTAGCGGAGAGCATTTGCCGTTCGCGGACGAGTCGTTCGACTGCGTCGTCTCGACGTTGGTGTTATGCAGTATCCCGGATGTGGAACGGGCGGTTGCCGAGGTCTATCGGGTGCTAAAGCCAAATGGGAGATACCTGTTTCTCGAGCACGGCCGCGTGGCGGTAACTAGTCATTGCTGACGGGTTCCGTTTTCCCCTTGGTCTTTCCGGGCCAAAAGCTGAGCCATTTGCCGCTCGAACCACCGGCCTTCGACTCGACCTCAACGCGTTCTCCGGTCAACGCTTCGCCCAATGCCTGGAACGATTGGGTAATGCTGGCTCGTGGAGCGAATTCGTAAATGGGAACTCCGTTGTTGCGCACTTCGACCATGACTCGGTAGTCGTTCGGCAACTGCCAGAATAACTCCGTCCCGATCGTTTCCTGGGCTTTCTTCAGGCTGATGTCCTTACTGCCCAATCCGACACGGTTGACCACGATCTTGACCTTTTCCTTCAGCCCTTCGACTTCCTCGAACGACATCATCAATCGCACGACGTTACGCAGGCAGGGAAGGTCAAGCTGTGTGACCAGCAACACTTGCTGAGCTGTCTTTAAGGCCGTCATATCGACTTCGTTAAAGCTCTTGGACAGATCCAGGATCAAATGCGAGAAGGATGCTTTTAACAACCCGAACACACGTTGCAGATTGTCGGGCGTTATGAGCGCCGTGTCTTGAAGTTGCACCGGACGCGGAAGCAAATATAAGCCCGATGAATGCTTTGTCAACGAACGTTTCAGCAGCGTGAAATCGAGACGCGAGATGTTTTGGGCTACGTCCACCAACGTGTAGTCGGGAATGGTGTCGAGAAATACATCCGCGTCACCCAAAGCCAAATCCAGGTCGATTAAGGCAACCGAATGTTTTCCGCCGCTGGCGAGCGTGCAGCCCAGATTCACCGCGATACTGGTAGTGCCGACTCCACCCGTGGCGCCGCAGACGGCGATCACTTGACAAGTGCGCGACTTGCCATTCGCCCCGCCCGTTTTTTGGCTGGAAATTCGCTCCAACGCCCCGACTAGATCTTCGACACCGACCGGGCGAGTGAGAAACTCTTTCACTCCCGCCCGCATTGTGCGCAGGATAAGTTGGCCGTCTGACGTATTGCTGACGACCAAAATACTGCATTCCGGGTTATCCCGAGTGATATTTGAGATCAAGTCAATGGCCTTGTCGGCATTGCTGTCCAAACTCACAATTCCGATGTCGGGACTAGTCTGTCCGATCACATCCTCAAAGAACTCATACCGAGAGCATTCCGCTTCCAACCACACTAAGTCCATGCCAAGCAACATGGTCTTCAGCGATTCGCGGGTGCTGTCGTTGGGATCGACGATCGCGACTCGAAAGAGGTTATTCATGGCTGTCGTCTTAGTGGAGTTCGTTCAGGCTGTGTGATGACTGCCGAGTCTGGCCGTGACAATGCTGGCTTCTGACACGTCGTTATTTCAAGGTATCGTATCCCTGCTGACCAATGAGGCCGGGCTGAGAGCTCCCAGGTAGGGTGGTCGCGGCGGGATGTCGAGTCATTTTCGGCGGGCCGGCGGGCGGCGTCCGTGTGCCAGTGTTGTACGTCGGCTGATAAGACGACGGGCGAGTCATCAATTGTTGATTTGCCGCGGGAAGTCGCATCGAAGTGTTGTTAGCGGGAGGCGCCATTTGCGGTTGTCCGCGCGGAATCGTTTCCGAAGCAGGCGGCATGGCTGGACCGTAATTGGGCATCATCTGGTGCGGTTGCATAATGGGCGGCAATTCGTTGGTCATGACGCCCGCACCCGCCTGGGGGTCACAGTTTGGAACTTCCAGATAGCCTCGCCAGTACAGTTCGGTGTCGGTGGGGCTGGTGGTATTCGTTCCAGGTCCGCCACACGGAACTTCGTGGGGATCCATCGCATCGGCGAATTCCGGGGTAACCAGGATTAATAGTTCGATCTCGTTATTGGTTTCCTGCACGCGCCGAAAAGCCGCCCCGGCCCAGGGCAAGTCCGCCAGCCAAGGAATGCCTCGGTTTTCCGATTCAATCCGCGTTTGCAGCAATCCGGCTAGGGCCAAGGTCTGCCCGGCTTTCATCTCGACGGCCGTGTCAACCCAGCGGCTTCGCAACCCCGGAATGGTGACGTTGTTCAGCGTTACGCTACGGGCTGGATCGATTTCGCTCACCAACGGGCGAACTTCCAAACGCACGCGTCCGTTGCCCAGTACAAAGGGCACATAATCCACGCGCGTGCCGAACTGCCGATACTCGACGGAGACCGTACCTAAACTTTGTGGGATCAGAATTGGAAACTCGCCACCCGAATGAAAGCTGGCTGGTCGCCCACTGGTAGTCACCAACGTCGGTTCGGCCAGTACCTTGGCCAAGTTGTTCTTTCGCAGCAATTCAAGGAAGCCAAAGAAGTTGTTGGCTCCATCCACAATGCCGAATCGCACCGTGTCTCCACCCAGTCCGGTCGCCACGCCCGCTTGGCTGGCTTGCTTGCTTATCAAGCCGCTCACACCTTGAATGACAAAGTCATTGCCGTTCACCAATCCCCAATCCACGCCGGCGGTACGCAGCTTCGTTCGCGAGACTTCCATCACTTTGGTGTGCAATAACACAGTCTGTACGCCAGCCACCTTCATATTGTCGATCACGTTGGGGTAGTAGTCCTCGGCCACGCGATGGATGCGGCTAATCATGTCGGGGCTGGGGACGTATCCCGAGATGACCACGCTTTGAGCCAACGGCTTTACGGAAAGCTGGGCCGTGGGAAACATCGTGGCCAGTAAGTTTTCAAGCTCGCGAGCGTCGGCGCTCACCACCACATCCACCGTGTAAAGCTTCTGCTTCGTGTCCCACAGATTGACTTGGGTCACGCCCGGCTGCAGCGCGGACAGTTGCACCTGATTGGGTGACAGCGGGGTCGCCTTAATAATGCCTGGATTGTTCACCAGCATTCGCGGAACGTCGTTGTCGAGCGTGAGAATGCGGCTGGTTCGCACAACCATTTCCAGCCGCTGTGTTTCTGACGTCACGCGAAAGTGAACGGGTTGGCCCGGCGTGGTTTGGGCCCGCGCAAACGAAGCGACACTGTGTGAGAGCAGCAGCGCGCCGAGCAGGGTGAAACTGGCCACCCAGTTGTTGCGTTGATTGATCGACATCCGTGTGCTTCCTGGCTGAGGGCCCGACGCCCAACCGAAAGGGTCGGGCGTCATCCATGGCCGCTATGGCAGACTGTTAATTGTCGTTCGGACCAATGAAGTCCGGCGCGCTTCCCTGACCTTCTACCCCGGCATACGGCAGTGGTATCGCTGGGATTCCCCGGCCGCTTGCCGTGCCCTCTGGTAACTGGTCGCGTTTCGTCCAATCGAATACTTCAACACCATCGGGCGTGTGAACCACCATCCTAAAGGCAGGCGCTGTAGGTCCGGTTTGTGCCGGTGCTGCGGCCTGGGCGGCTTTCAACAAATCCAGAAGCCCCGTGGACGCCGATTTTGGCTCGGGAGCCGGCAGCGGCGTGGGAACCGGAGTCGCCACGGGCACGGGAGCCGGCGGCGGCGTTGGTTCGACAGTCTCCGCGGGATCTTCCGCCACCTCGGAGGTTCCCGTGAACAGCTTCGAAGTGGTCGCCTGTTCTTCCGTGTCGTCCTCGGCCGTATCGTCGGGCCGACGCGGCGACAACCGAAGCTGCCCCAGTTCGTCGGCCAGCATCAGCGTTTCCACCTGATCCTCTTTAATTAACAGCGAAACCGTTGTTAGGTTCACGATTTGGCCGTCTTTGTCGCGCTCGCGAGTCGTGTCGCTGTTTACCGAAAAAACCCGCACGCTACGCAAGATGACGCGGGTATTGGTTTCCGGCACATCCTGGCTCTTGCGGAAGAAACCAACCACGTCCACTCGATCGCCAGGGCGAATCAAATTGGAAACGGCGGTGTCCATCGTCACTTTAATGGCCGTGACTCGGAAGCCGTCGGGAATCGTGGTGGCGTAGCTGTTGTCCTTGTCCAGCAGACGCTGCGTCAGGATCGGTTCGCCCTGGAACAGTCGCGAACCGGCATAGTGCCCATCGATGGCCGCGAAATCGGTGATCGCGCCTTCGGGCACTTTATCGATCGGCCACTTCTCCAGTTTGACGTTGGCCGCGTCCAGCTTGTCGCTAATATTGATATCATGCGTGGCGACAAAGATCTCCCGTGTCTCCGGCATCAGGGGGCCGGTTGATCCTCGTTCCATTACTTGGCTGATGCCGATCGAGGCGACGAGTCCGCACCCCAAGGCGATCAGCAACAGAACCATAGACTTAGCGCGCATCGTCGTCGTATCCTCTAGGCAGCATACAGGAATTAAACGCCATCCTTGACGCCGCGTGTTATGTCCTAAGCTGTCACGTCGCCGCTGCCCCGGGTCGGTCCGCTAATTGGCGGTCTCGCGGCGCATGACGCTGGATGCCGTCATACGAGTCGCCCCAAGAAACATTGGCGATGGCAGCCAGCTTACTTGACTGAAATCGATTTCAACCGTAACCGTGATAGGATCGCCATTTTCCGCAGTGTTTAACTCTGCGCCGGCGCCATTCACTAACACGTCGACGGATGCCCCCGAGACCGATGTGTTGGTGAGGTAGTTGCTCACAAGCGTTTCGACTTCCGCGACCGTGGCTCCATCAAGGATTGCCCGGCGTGCCCCTTCTCGAGACGCGTTGGTGATGATCTGCTGGACCATCACCATCCGGCCGTACTCGATTATTCCGAAAACCAAAAGTACAAAGACTGGCGCCACGATCGCAAACTCGACCGCCGACGCGCCCCGTCGTTTTAATCGGTGCCATCGCTGCGATTGATTCAATCGGAACAGTCCGGCCGTTAAGCTTCGCGACGAATCCCCAAAGCGGCCATCGTCGCCGCTTTGACTGGATTGCCAGGCTTTGCATTTCAACATGCTCATACCAACATCCCCATCCATCCGAAGTAGCAGATTGTGCCAATCGCGATCGGAATTCCATAAGGCAACAGCAGCATCGAAGGCTTGCGTTCCGCGGCGATTTCCGACAATTGCGTCGGATTGCGAATCGTCATCACCTCGTTCAGGATCAGCAGGAACTGCTCTTTGTGCTTGTGCCAGGCTTTTCGCGACAGCACCATGCCGACTGCTAGCACCGCGCCGATAACCGCCGACGCGCAGAAGGCGTAGAACGTGTGTGTGCCGTAAACCCACGCCCCGACTCCCGCTAGCAACTTGACGTCGCCAGCTCCCATTCCGCCGATCGCGTAAGCCGGCAGCAGCAGGGCCAAGCCGATGACCGTGCCCAGCAGACTCCAGCCAAGTCCTTCCCAACCCAGGAAGATACCGCTGTAGATCCAGCCGCTGATGATCATCGGGTAGGTCAGCCAGTTCGGCACGCGAAGTTGCTTGCCGTCGATCACCGCCGCCACGACGAGGATGATCGAAACGAACCAGAAAACGCCGTGCTGCGTCCAAAAATTTCCAAAGTCCGCAAAAATGTGCATCTATCGACTCCCGTCGCCGTGAGGTGATTCCGAAATGGGAAGCGAACGAAGCCCATGCTTCGCCCCGAACTCGCAGACGGCCCCACGCCCGCTCACTGAAACTTAGCTCGTATTTGTCGCGCGGTCATAAAAAAATCCCCTTCGACGTTCGCATCGTCATAAGGGGATTCAAGTCGGTCGCGAACTAAGATTGGGCAACACGGAACGCACGCCCAGCAAACTGGCTCGCGGCCATGCGACCACGATGGGAATCAAGTCTCTCGCCCGCGTTACCGCAGGTGAAATAGACAACTCGCCAGCGCGGCCACAATCGTGAAGCCATAGCAAACAAGCTCCAGCAGTCCGGCGGCCGAGTGAACTGGTATCAAGGGATACATCTTATATCCATCCTTCTTGACAAAGCCGACTGGCTTGTCGGTTATGAGACCAAGCACGGGAGCCGACCGTCTACTTGTCAACACGCCGGCGCAAGAACAATGCCTGGCGGCGCAAGCGCCGCCAGAGAGTTGATTTGCGACCGAGTCAGACGCCGGCGACACTAGCTGGCGCTACCCAC
>JAGQPD010000089.1 GCA_020426865.1 Planctomycetales bacterium | reverse complement strand
CGGTCATGTCGACGTTTTCCAGACCGAGCATCTCTAACCAACGGGGCGAATAGTAGACTCGATTCGTGGCCAGGTTCCAGTCCCACAATCCGTCGTTGGTACCGCGCGCCACAACCGCGTATCGTTCTTCGCTTTCCCGCAACGCTGCCTGTGCCTTTTGCAGCGAGATGTGCGTGTTGATGCGCGCCAGGATCACGTCCACGTCGATCGGTTTGGATACATAGTCATTCGCGCCGCATTGAAACGCCCGCACAATGTCGACGGTCGAGTTGTTCGCTGTCACGATGATGATCGGTAACTGCGTTCGATCGCGATGCTTGCGAATCTCTGCCAGCAATTCAAAACCGTCACGGTCCGGCATTTGAATGTCGAGCAGAATCAGATCACATTTCCCGGATCGTACCCATTCCAACGCGTCGTCGCCGTCGCACGCCTCCATGGCGCAGTAGCCGTGCCGCTCCAACATGCTTGTAAGTAGCTTGCGGTTGATGGACTCGTCGTCAACGACCAGGACAGTGCCCGAATTGAGCCGCGAATCCCCTTCCCCATCCCCAATTCCACTGGGGTGCAATTGCGCTGATCCGGCGGGTGTTCGATTTGTAGGCATGGCAGGCACGATCATAGAGGTGGAGTTGAGAGTATCCGTACAAACGTAGCACTTGATCCCTCGTTGCGTGGTCGATTTATCGAATTGTGTCGCGGAACGCCGCCCGATCGGCGGTAGCGTGGGGCCACGTTCACTTTTTGCAACATCCCATGGTCAAAATCGTAACAACCGATCCCAACGATACTCTCCATTTCGTCCTCGCGACGACTTGACCACCACTGAGTAAAATGAGTTGGGCTGGGCCGTGAATGTAGCTTCCGACCAAGGAACATCGTCGATGAATACGAGAGCGAAAACTTGTGATATCACCGGCAGGACGATCGTCATGCACATTGCTACGCTGGTGTTCGTATCGACGTTGTTCGTGACGAGCGGTGCTTGGGCGGACGACTTCGCCAGCGACTGGCAGGGGACACGCACGTGGCTTGGGCCGCAATTCTGGGCCAACCGGTTGCAGGACTGGCGGCTCGAGAATGGTGTCGCGATCGCACTTGCCCCCAATCGCCGCAACGCACACATCACCACCGTCTGGGTGGATGCCAACGCGCCGTTTGAGCTCCAAACAGAAGTGGCACTGGGTGGTCAACCGGCCGGCAACGGGTCCGCTGTTTGGGCCGGGTTCCAATTGGGAATGAAGCCCCCCTTGAACGATCGCCGCAGCCTGCTCGTTCCGCGAGTGAATGTGCGTGCCGTTCGTGCTGGGGTTCGAGCCAACGGCGTGTTGTTCATCGAAAATCAATTGGTCCGCGAGCCGCGATTGCGCCATCGGCCGTTGCTGCTGACTTTGACCTGCCAGCCGCAAGGAACACACTCTCTTCTGACACTCCAAGCCAAAGGAATTGGGCCGCGCGGTCAGACCCTCGCCGCCGTCAGTATCGAACTTCCTGTCTCGCAATTGAGTGGCGGGCTCGCCCTTGCGGTGGGTGGACCCCAAGGCGACGCGAGCACTCGTCCTGAAACGGGTCCAAACCAATCGGAAGTGGAAGACGTCAGCGACGACTCGGAGGCGGACGCCACCGACGAAATCGCTGCTGACAGCGCTGACGACGCTGACGGCGCGCTTGGCACTCGGGCGGTGAATGACAGCCGATCAGGCAACGAACTGCAATGGCACTTTCAATTTGTCAAAGCCAGTGGCGACGGAATCAAGGTCGATCCGCGCCGCACCTTTGGTCCAATTCTCTGGACGCAGTATCTTGTTGCTCATGGCAATCTTCGTATGAACGTACAGCTTCCTCCGTTGGGAGAGACCGACAGCAAGTCGGTACGGTTGCAATGCCAACGCCACGGAGAATGGTCGACGGTGGCCACGGCCGACTGGGAGCCGATGTCCCGCACGGCCTTACTGGAAGCAGCCAACTGGCGGGAACTTGGCGATGTGCCATATAGGTGTCTCTGTTATTGGCAGGGTAAGGAACACGTTTGGGAAGGTATTGTTCGTTACGTTGATCCGCGCCGTCCGCGGATGACGATCGGCGTGTTTTCATGCGATCATGGCTATGCGTTTCCGCTGGCGGGGACGGTTCAACAGGTGCGGCGTCAGGATCCAGACTTCGTCTATTTTGCCGGTGATCAAATCTATGAAGTCTTCGGTGGGTTTGGCATCCAACGCCAACCTTTAGCGGACGCCATGCTCGACTACTTGCGTAAATACTATCAATTCGGCTGGACCTGGCGCGATGTATTGAAAGACAGGCCCAGTGTGATCATCCCCG
Organism: Planctomycetales bacterium; assembly: GCA_020426865.1. Taxonomy (GTDB): domain Bacteria; phylum Planctomycetota; class Planctomycetia; order Pirellulales; family Pirellulaceae; genus JAGQPD01. Next base: position 6,431 of record JAGQPD010000089.1, on the reverse strand, counting down.
ATGATCATGACGTGTTTCAGGGGAACTTGTGGGGAGAGTCCGGTGCGGCGGCGGTCCATGGTCAACAACAAGGCGGCTACCTCATGCCGCCCGAATGGGTCAACGCCGTACAACGCACGCAAACGGCTCAACTTCCTGTTGGCCCCGATCCCGCTCCGGTTTCGCAGGGCATCGCCGTCTACTTCACGTCGTTTGAACTAGGGGGCATTCCGTTCGCAGTGATTGAAGATCGGAAGTTCAAATCGAGTCCGCACGCGTTGACGGGCCATGGACGCGCTATCACGCCAGCTGAGGCCGACTTACCCGACGCCCAACTGCTGGGACCCCGCCAAGAGGCTTTTCTCTCACACTGGTCACAAGAACATTCCCAGTCCGATTTGCGCATCGTCCTGTCACAGACAATCTTCGCGAAAGTCCATACGCATGCCGGTCCGAACCTGCTCCCCAGCGGATTGGATTTCGATAGCGGCGGCTGGCCGCAGTCAAAACGTCGTCGTGCATTGGAGGCCCTGCGCGATGCCCCCACGTTGATGCTGCACGGAGATCAACATCTCGGTGTCCTCGCGCGACATGGCGTTCGAACCTGGGAGGACGGGCCTGTGGCATTTATGGTCCCCGGTACCGCCAACGGCTTTCCCCGAGCCTGGTGGCCAGAAAAGCCCGGGGACCAACCGACCGCGGCACAACCTGAATCGACAGGACGCTTTGAGGATCCCTTCGGTAACCGAGTGACCGTGCTGGCCGTCGCCAACCCCGACCGTGGCGCAAACCGCCTGAAATTGCAACAAGCGGGCCCCGACGAAGTCGCTCTCCGCAAAGGTTCCGGATACGGCATCGTCACGATCGATCGCGAACAACACCAGTTGAAATTCGAGATGTGGCACCACGCCCCCGACCAACTGCCACTCCCCCAGCCATCGCAATTCGCCGGTTTCCCGGTCGTCATCCCCTTCCAACCCTGAGCACGCCCCGGTAAAGAGTTGTGAAGAACACGCATCAAGGGGCTCTGTTAGACAGGTCATGGGAGTGAGCGATGGAATTGCGAATGATTGAAGTCGGCTCCACGGACTACCAATCGGAATTGGCGTTGCGTTATCGCTACCTCCGAGCGCCGCTCGGGTTGTCCTGGTCAGACACGGACCTGTCTGAGGAACCTGGCCAATGCCACTTCGGGCTGTTCCACGACGATACGCTCATTGGATGCGTCGTCGGTCGACCCGTCTCGCAAGAGCAAGTTCATATCCGCCAAATGGTCGTCGTGCCGTCGCATCAGCAACGTGGGTTCGGGAGGGACTTGTTGATCTGGGCGGAGGAGCAACTAATCGCACGCGGGTATGCGAGCTGTTTTCTGAACGCCCGAGTCGAAGCGATCGGATTCTATGAAAAATGCGGTTATACGACCATCGGCGAGCGATTCATCGAAGTGACAATCCCCCATCAACGCATGTTCAAACAACTCGCGGACCTTCCTCGCGCTGGCTCAACGTAATGTTCGGTTGGCATGCGAACGGGCGCAGCTCGGTAGTGACGCAGAGTAGTTATAAGTCGCCGGCTCGGCCGAAACAGCTCGTCGACGGAATCGAAGTCGCCGTCCCTCATCTCCCTGTTGTCCTTTCCGTCCCTTTTACGCTCCTTCCAATCGCTCGCACAACAATTCTGCGATATCCCGAACCTCCACGGCGGAGTCTTGTGCCTTCAGGCCGTCGGTCATCATGATTAGGCAAAAGGGGCAGGCCACGGCGAGCGTCTCGGCCCCGGAGTCGACGACTTCGCGCGCGCGGCTTCGTCCGGCCCGCTGATCGACCGCGTCATCGAACCACATTCGCCCGCCGCCGCCTCCGCAACATGCGGTCTGCCGCCGCGATCGTGCAAGCTCAATGAACGTACCCGCAGCGACACCATTGGTGCCATTTCCGGACAGCAGCGCCCGCGGCGCCTCGGTTTCATCCTGAGCCCGAGCCAGGTAACAGGGGTCATGATACGCAATCGTGTGGGACGCGCCCGCGGTCAACTTCAAGCGACCGCCGGCAAGCAGTTCCTGCAAGAATTGCGTGTGATGGACGACGTCGTAATTCCCACCGAATTGTGAGTAATCTTGGCGCAAACTGTTCAGGCAATGGGGACAATGCGTGACGATCCTGCGGACACGATGTTGCGCCAGGGTTGCCATATTGCTGGCCGCGAGTTCTTGAAACAAGAACTCGTCCCCCATGCGGCGCGCCGTTTCACCGGTGCATTTTTCGGCCGGGCCGAGCACGGCGAACGATACGTTGGCTGCCCGCAGCAACCGGACGACGCTTCGGGCAACCTTCTGGATGCGCCGATCATAAGCGGCCGCACATCCGACCCAGTAGAGGATCTCGAAGTCGGGATGCGTGTCCACCGTCGGGACATCCAGCCCCTCGGCCCATGCGAAACGTTCGGCAGTTGGCAATCCCCACGGGTTGCCGCTGCGTCCCGATCGCTGCAATGCCTGACTGGCGGAACCTCGCAAGGCTCCGTTGGCAACCAGATGCCGCCGCATGTCGGTGATGTATTCCAACGGGTTGACTCGAAGCGGGCAGACATCGACACATGCGCCACAGGTTGTGCAGGACCAGAGCGTTGCGTCGTCGATGAGATTGGTGCCCGCCAAGTCGCCGCAAAGTGGACGGGACTTGTCCCAAAATTCCGCCAAGGACTGTGATGTGCTCAAGTTTTTTTTGTATTGCGGCATGATATCATCGCGATATCGTTTGATGTCCTGCACAACAGTTTTGGGATTGAGCGGTTTGCCAGCTTCATGTGCTGGGCAGGCATCCGTGCAACGGCCGCACTCGACGCACGCATCGAGGGCCACCAGCTGATAAAATTGCAGATCAACCAGCTGTGATACACCAACGCGTCCTGTTTGTTCGACGTCTTCAATGGACAGCGGCTGCAGCGCGCCGAGTTGCCGCGGCTGCAGGGCAATGTTCACCATGCCTGCCAGGGCGTGCATCAGTCGCGTGTAGGGGAATGCCGCGATGATTGCCAGGGCACAAATCGCGTGCACCCACCACAACGTCAGGTGAAACGTACCGGCGTTTTCTTGTGTGACACCTACCTGTTGCATCGTTCGCGCGGTGAGCCAACCGGCAAACGAAACACCGGGCAGGGGGGTATTGCTATGTAGAATTCGCAACCCTTCGACCGCAAAACCTGTCAGCGCGATGGTAAGAAAGGCGACGAGCACGAGCCAATCTCCGGCGGTATGCCCCAGGCTTGTGGAGCGAACCCACCGCCGGTGAAAGAACAGGAACACTCCGATCAAAAACGCGACGCCGAAGGTATCGAGCATGAATTCATAGATCAAGAAATACCATCCATAGTGAAACACCGGCATCGTGGGGGGGCGCCCCACCAGCCACGCCAGGACGTGTTCGATCGCGATCAGCGTAGTACCGATCAGCAGTACCACGAAGCCACTGAACAGCAGCAGGTGGGCGATCGATGCGACGCCGCGCCCCAAGACACGACGTTGCAGCAACACTTCGCGAATCAGCCGTTGGCCCATGACCGGCCATGGCGCGCTGGAGGATTTTGCTCCTCGCCCAGTGTGCGATCCGCTGCCGATCGTCCATGATTCCCAGTGCTTGCGCATACCCCAGGCAAAAACACCCAAAGCGACAACGGCCGCAACGTAGAAGACGATCTGACCTGATTCCGGGATATTTCCGAAAATCTCGCGAGTCCACTGTGGGATCGCCGCCGCAATGGTTGAAGATGAAGTCAATATTGTCGTGTGTGCCATTGGAATGACATCTATAGTGACATTGAACTGGTGCGGCATGTATTTGCTGGTATCCGTTGCTTACGCGAGCTTGTCGAGCAATTCCGGGACCGCTTCTCGGACGTCGGCCACCAGTCCATAGTCGGCGACCTCAAAGATCGGGGCATCGGGATCGTTGTTGATCGCCACAATTACTTTCGAGTTCTTCATGCCGGCAAGATGTTGCACGGCGCCGGAGATTCCCAAGGCGATGTACAATTCCGGTGCGACAATCTTACCAGTCTGCCCCACCTGCAACTCGTTGGGGACGATACCAGCATCGACCAACACTCGTGACGTCCCTGCCGCGCCGTGCAAGCGGTCGGCCAGAGCGCCGACGTACTGCTCGAATTCCTCCGTCGTCTTGAACGCTCGGCCTCCCGATACGACGATCCGTGCTTCGGTGACGTCCGGACGGGTATTGGCCTTGCTGGCCAGCCCCCCATACTGCGTTGTCACCGGGATCAGATTGGCATCGACATCGATGGCAGTCACGGGCTCGGGCGCCGGCAGCGGTTCGGCCGCCGGATAGGCCGACGAGCGAACGGTTACCGTGGGAAACGGACCGCTTAACGTTACCGTTGCTGTCACGGCTCCGGCATACATGGGCCGGCGAAGCAGCAGTTTGTCACCAGACCATTCGTGTCCCACGACTTCGGTGGCCATGGTGCCTCCCAGCAGTCCCGCGGCCCGCACGAGCACGTCTTTGGCATACGTCGTTGCCGCAGCACAGATGAGGGACGCGTGTGTGTTGTTTGCGGCCTGAGCAATGACGGTCGCGTATCGTTCCGCGATGGGGTGCTCCAGCGTCGGGGCGTCGGCCAACAACACGGGGCCATACGCAGCAACTTGTTCAGCCACGGCGCGCTGATCATAGCCGATGACCAGCAGTTGCAATTCGGCGCCGTTCTTGGCGGCGACCTCGCGGGCGAATTGTACCGCGGACCGCGATCCTTGACGCAAACCGACACCGTCCGTTTCCGCAATGACTAAGATTCGCATGATTCTTCTCGCCTTCTTTCAATCCGATGATGACCGTTCGCACGGGCCGATATCCGATTCACGAAGTCATTACAATATCTTCGTTTCAGCCTTCAATCGTTCCAACAGTTCATCGACATTGCTGACACGCTGACATCTGCGCTGCGAAAAAACGCTTTCCATCTTCAGGACCTGCAAACGTGGCTGAATCTCGACACCGAGTTCTCGCACGTCAACGTGTTCAATCTGTTTTTGACGTGCCTTGAGAATGCTGGGAAGCGACGCATAGCGAGGTTCATTCAATCGCAGGTCGACAGTAACCACGGCCGGCAGTGGCAGAGTCAACGTTTCGATGCCACGATCCGTCTCGCGTCCCACTGTCAGCATCTCGCCTTGTAGCTCGATACGTGATGCAAAAGTGGCTTGCGGCCATTGCAGCAAACTCGCCAGAAATGGTCCGGTCTGACCCAGGTCATCATCGACCGCTTGTTTGCCCATCAACACAAGCGCGGGGGACTCTCTACCGACCATTTGCTGTAAAATGCAAGCCACGTTCCATGGATCCAGTTCCGTGTCACATCGGACGACGCACGCTCGATCCGCCCCCATCGCCAACCCGGTGCGCAGCTCCTGCTCGTATTCCTCGCCCCCCACACCGATCACGACCACTTCCGCATCGCCGCTGCGAGCCTCTCGGATGCGGATTGCCTCTTCCAAGGCAATGGCGTCAAACGGGTTCACCACGAACGGCATGTCGGCCGTTTCGACGTGCAGCATATCATCAGCAACGCGCACTCGCTGGTCCGTATCCGGCACACGCTTGATCGGTACAAGTATTTTCATCTCGACTATTTCGCTTGGAGGTGATTTTCGCTAGGAGGTGAATGTTACGAATGAGGACCCGCCGACTTGCCTTCCACGCGACCGTAGTAGTTGCCGGCCATGGTCAAGCACTTCTGTGACACGTCCTGACGCTCCTGGTAGCCCGGCAGATCCCAATATCGGTCGGCGTCAATATGGCGAATGTCGTACGAGGACTTACCATCCAGCACCAGTTCCGCCATGATCTTGCCGATTGTCGGGCTTTGCACAATTCCGTGACCGGAGAAGCCCGAGCAATAGAATAACCCTTGTACGTTCGGCATGGTACCACAAAATGGATGGCCGTCTGGTGTGAATGTCATGATTCCCGTGGTGATCGTCATCGGCGTCCGCTCGGTAATCCATGGAAACCGCTGGTGGGCAGCGTCCAATAAATAGGCGACGTGCAGGTTGTCTCGAGCCACCTTCATTGCTGACATATCAAAATTGGCTGGCAGCCCTGACATATCAACGACTTGCGGCTCCGCTTCGTACATTCCCACAATCAAGCCGCCACTTTCCGGACGCGTATAAATCCGCAAATGGCGGTCGCGTACCGCCGGACTCAGCCGGTCGACCGGATGTTCGGGATCGGGTCGAGTTGTCAGATAGTAATGCCCGATGGCCGCGGTTGACAAAGGTGTGTTGGCAAGTTCAGCCAGCAAATACGACCACGGCCCACCAGCGTTGATCACCACCGGTGCCTGATACAACCCATCGACCGTCTGCACGCCCTGGACCTGGCCGTTCGCGACGTCGATTCGCATGACCGGACTGTTCGTGATGTACTGCACGCCGT
>JAGQPD010000088.1 GCA_020426865.1 Planctomycetales bacterium | reverse complement strand
GAAGAAGGAGGGGGGTGGAGACGGGCGACCGGAAGGTGGTGATGGCGGAAGTCCGTCGGCAGGTGGATCGGGGGCGGGTGACGAGGGGGAGGCAGCCGAGGCGGACGAGGCGAATATGGATTATGCTCGACGTGCGACGAACATGGTCTTGGATTATTTAAAGGACCGCGAGAACGACCCGGACCGAGAGTTATTGGACGAGTTGGGTTGGACGCAGGAAGATTTGCAGCGGTTTGTCGAGCGGTGGGACACATTGCGTCGGGAGGGTGGCGACGGAAATCCGTTATCATCGAAGCCACGGCCGGAGTTGGACGATGCATTGCGAAGTCTAGGATTGGCTCCGGAAGGGCAGACGGTTCGTCAGGGGCAAGCGGGGGCGGATGATTTGCGTCAGATGCGGGACGCTGGGGGGCGGTTGCGAGCGCCCAAGGAGTACCAGGAGCAATACGAGTCGTTTTTGAAAAGTCTTTCGCGGGGCGCGGCGGAGTAGGTGTTGTCGTTGGTGTTGCCGTTTGTTGTCAAAACGGACGGGTCGGTCTAGACTGTTGCGGTCCGGAGTCGCAGATTGATCATAGGGCTTTCCTGGGGATGGCTGGTGCGGCGTCGCGGCGGATGCATGTAACACGGCGGAACGATGACTGAACCGACACCTCGCTATCTTGTGCCCATTGACCCGAAGAGGGTCCCGCACTATTTCGCCGATCTCTTGATCATCGGGGGCGGGATTGCAGGGATTCGGGCGGCGATTGCCGCCGATCCAGGTTTGAACACGCTTGTCGTGACGAAAGACATCTGGCGGGAATCCAACAGCAACTATGCCCAGGGGGGGATTGCTGGGGTGATGGACCCGGACGATAGTTTTTCGGGGCACGTTGAAGACACAATTGTGGCCGGTGGCGAGCTCTGTCATCGCGATGTGGTGGAGACGGTAGTGCGTGCGGCCCCCGAGTGCATTCGCGAGTTGATCGAGTGGGGGACGCAGTTTGATGCCAGCGAGGGGCAGTTGCATTTAGGCCGCGAGGGAGGGCACGGCCACAATCGCATTTTGCACGCTCTTGGTGACGCGACCGGGCAAGAGATCATGCGGTCGATCATTGAACACGTTCGGATGGCACCGCATATTGAGATGTGGGAACGTACGTTTACGATCGACTTGCTGGTGGATGATGGCGTCTGTCGGGGTGCGCTGGTGTGGAATCAGCATCACGGTAGGACGTTAGTGTGGGCTAAGCAGACAATCCTCTGTACCGGTGGTGCGGGGCAACTGTATCGTGAATCGACCAATCCGCCGGTGGCGACGGGCGACGGAGTCGCGATGGGCTATCGAGCCGGGGCGGAGGTGCGCGACATGGAGTTCATGCAGTTCCATCCAACCGTCTTGTATATCGCAGGAAGCAGCCGCAGCCTGATTACCGAAGCGATGCGGGGCGAGGGAGCGCATCTGGTGGACAAGGACGGACATCGGTTCATGTTGGACTACGACGAACGCGCGGAATTGGCACCTCGCGATATTGTGGCTCAGGCCATTGTGTCGCAAATGGAAAAGACGCGGCACCCGAGCGTCTATCTCGACCTCAGTCATCTCGATGCCGAGTATGTGCTAAAGCGGTTTCCGGGAATCGCCAAGCGATGTGCCGAGTTCGGAATTGATATTGCGCGCGACCCGATCCCGGTTCGCCCCGGGGCGCACTATATGATGGGCGGATTGACGGTGGACATGCAGGCGCGCACGACGCTACCTGGATTATGGGCTGCCGGCGAGGTCACGTCGTCGGGCTTGCACGGTGCGAATCGGCTGGCTTCGAACAGTTTGTTGGAAGGGCTCGTATATGGAAAGTATGCGGGAGAAGGGGCATCGCGGGCGGCCGCAGCGATGAATGACAGCTTTCGCGCGATACCTTTGCGGTGGCCACCGCTGGTGGCCCCGGCCGCGCCGTTGGATTTGGTGGATATTCGCAATACTTTGAAAAGTGTCATGTGGCGAGCGGTGGGGGTGCGTCGCGATGAGGCGAGTTTGAAGACGGCGTTGGAGTCGATACAGCGGTGGTGCCACTATGTGCTGCGACGCCAATTTACCGAACCGGCTGGTTGGGAGCTGCAAAATATGCTGACCGTGGCGCGCCTGATGGTCCAGGCAGCGGTAACCCGCCAGGAATCGCGAGGTGTGCATTTGCGGTCCGATTTCCCCGACAAGGACAATGAGCACTGGAATCGGCACCAGGCGTTTTCCCTGGGGAATCCGAGCCCATAGCGGCCCAAACGTCGGTTTGGGCAGGCGTGGAGATGTGCGAACAGGCCTTGAGTTGTCGCACCGTTTTCGTTAACACATATAACAATTGCCGGGTACCGTTCCTCACCTGTTGACCCACCTGACGCTGTCCGACCTGGCACAGCGTCGAAAACGGCCCAGCCTTCCCCGATTGGAAAGAGGGGATTGATTGGCTGACGGGCTGATGGGCTGAGGTGATCGGCGGCCCGAGACCGGTAGCTGCCGAAATTTGATGTGACGTATGGACCTTAAGAAGACGTATGGACCTTAAGAAAAATAGTTGGTTGGAAAACCGCGAATTGCGTGGAGTTCACAATGAGTGACAATGGTGCGACAACACCGATGATTTCAGCCGAGCGGCTTTCGAAATACTACGGGCCATTTGCCGCGTGCCGAAAGGTTAACTTTGAGGTAAAGGCGGGCGAAGTGGTCGCCTTTCTGGGGCCCAACGGTGCCGGAAAGAGCACGACGATGAAATTGTTGACCGGTTACCTTTCGCCCAGCGAAGGGGTCGCGCGGATCGCCGGCCACAACATGTCGGAAGATCGGCTCGCCGGCGCCGAACGCTTGGGGTATTTGCCAGAAAACGGGCCACTCTATCCCGACATGACGCCCCACGCGTTGTTGAAATTCTTTGGAGCGGTGCGCGGTTTGACCGCCGGCTACGTTCGTCAACGGATCGAAGCCGTGGTCGACCTGTGCGGCCTGAAATCGGTTTTTCATAAGCCGATCGGCAAGTTGTCGAAAGGATTTCGGCAACGTGTCGGGATGGCACAATCGCTGCTTCACGAACCCGACGTGTTGATCATGGACGAGCCCACCGCCGGGCTTGACCCCAATCAGATTCGTGAAGTTCGCGATCTGATCCAGCGACTCGGCAAGGAAAAAACGATTCTGCTCTCCACGCATATCATGCAAGAG
>JAGQPD010000087.1 GCA_020426865.1 Planctomycetales bacterium | reverse complement strand
CTCACTTCATGTGGGGAGGACGACTGGCCGAACACTTTGGAATCAATGCTTGGATTGTCACCGTTGGTGCCATACTGGTCGGGTTCGTTTTCGCGTGGCAACTGTTGCGGGAACGCATTCGCCCCATCGAAGAAATCCCAAGCAGCCGTTTCGTTCGCTGGCTGTATGCCGCTCGACTTCGACAGGCACTCAATCACAAAATCTTTGCACTTTCCTTTCCAGCGATGCTTTTGGTCATCGGTTTGGGAGCATGGATTGGAATGCCGACGGTACTGCGACCGGTGGAGAAAGTCGCCAACGTCTTCGGGGCTGATCTCAACCAGTTTCCGGGCTACGTCGATGCCAAGCACGTTTTCACCGGACTTCAAAGTGATGACTGGATTGCACTGGATGAAGGCAGTTGGTTCTACATGCCAACGCTTTATCCCGCCGCGAGCTTTTCACAGGCGATGCAGGTCTTGCAGACGCAAGATGTACTGATTGGCCAGATTCCAGAAGTCAAAGATGTGCTCGGAAAAATCGGGCGAGTTGAATCGGCTCTCGACCCGGCCCCCGCTGCGATGGTCGAAACCTACATCATGCTCAAGCCAGAGAGTGAGTGGCGTGAAGGAGTGACTGCCCGCGATGTTTGGGACGAGATCAACAAAGTCGCCACGCTTCCGGGTGTAACACCAGCGAGTGCCTTGCAACCGATTGAAGGGCGAGTCGTGATGCTCCAATCGGGCATCAAGGCTCCGATGGCCATTCGCGTTTACGGCGACAAGCTGGACACGCTGGCCGATGCCGCAATGGATGTTGCTGCAAACTTGAAGACTTCACCGCTCGTCAATGCCGGAACCGTCAATCCTGACATTGTGCTGGGCAAGCCGTACATCGAATTCACTGTCAATCGCGAAGCCGCCTCACGCTACGGCATGAGTGCTTCGATGGTCAATCAAGTGATTGAAACGGCACTTGGCGGAATGAATCTGATTAAGACGGTCGAGGGTCGGGAACGCTATCCGGTGCGGCTGCGGTACAACCGAGACCTGCGAGAACGCATCGACCAACTTAGCCGATTGCCTGTAGTAACTCACAGCGGAGCCGTCGTGCCGCTCGAAGAGCTTGCCAAGCTGGAAACTACTTGGGGGCCGGGAGCAATCAATAGCGAGAATGGTCGCTTGGTGGCTCACGTGTCGTTCATGACAAATGGGGCCAAGGGCGATTTGGAGTCAGTCACTGCGATTGAAGAACAGCTTCGCGAAGCTCAGTTGCTACCCCCGTCTGACCCGAAACGACTTTCCCTGCCCGCAGGTTACTCCTTGGAAGCCGTCGGCAGTTTCCGAAATCAAATCGAAGCCAACACGAGGCTGATGTGGATTATCCCGGTCGTCATTCTGATCAACCTGCTGCTGATTTACTTCGAGTTTCGCAACCTGCCGATCTCGATGGCAGTCTTTAGCGGCATTCCCGTGGCTTTCGCCGGAGGGATGGTGTTGGTCGCATGGATGGAAGTCGAACTGAACACCGCCGTCTGGGTCGGCTTTATCGCTCTCTTTGGATTGGCCGTGGATGATGGCGTTGTCATGGCAACCTACATCCACCAGTTGCTAAAGCGACGCACAGTTAGCAGCGTCGAAGACATTCGCAATACGGTCTACGACGCAGGACTCAAACGCATTCGCCCATGCGTGATGACAACAGTCACGACGCTGGCCGCACTCGTTCCCGTTTTGATTGCCACCGGACGCGGTGCCGATGTCGCTCGCGCGATGGCCATTCCGGTCTTTGGCGGAATGTTGGCGGAACCGTTTACGTCATTCATCGTCCCCACCCTCTATTCCGCATATTTGGAAACCAAGATGCGTTTCGGATTTAGCGATCCGTTGTGGGAAGGCACTGAAGAGATGCCGACTACGCAGGAGGAGGAACTCATGAATG
>JAGQPD010000086.1 GCA_020426865.1 Planctomycetales bacterium | reverse complement strand
GGGGGCACGCGGTAAGCGAAAATGAGCGATTGATAAAGTGTGGGCGCTCGGTCACGATAGTGGGTGCACTGGTTAGAAGGGGCCAGGACTGGGGGCGAGCACTGAACGTGTCAGTGGTTCCCGGTCGTATGCGATGATCTGTTGAAGAAGCGGCATGACGAGTCTCCACGCTGCTCCACCACTCTGACACACATCATGCGAGAAGACACACCCGAAGAGATGGCACAGTTATTGGAACGTTACCGAGAGTTGAGAGCGAAATTAAGTGATCTGCTGCGTCAGGTTGAGGACGTGGATCAGGAGATCGTCGAGATCGAGCAGCAACTGCCCGACGACTATCTCTATCCGGACGACGCTGTGGATGGCACCTCGGGCGACGGCGACTAGCGGACGATCATTGCGTGGTTGAATTCAGCGATGGGAGCAGACATCGGGAGTCAAAACGCGAACCGCGGGCCGTTTGCCGTTTTCCTGCTGTGATCCACCACGGTCCAGCAGGAAAAGGAAAAACTGCGCCCGCGTTCGCGGGTCGAATTCTTTCGTCGGCGTGTTGTCTTGGTGGACTAAATCACCAAGAATCCCACCCATTCGGTTTCAACGCCTTGGCTATCGGTGATTTTCGCACCGACGGCTTGTCCGAGTTCGGACATTGGAGCGTAGAACAGGTAGCCGAAGTGTTCGAGATTGTCGATGGTCGTAGAATGTCCGTCCAAGTAGTAGAGGAATTCGACGGTCTTCCCGGCCATGCTTTCCTCGGCATCGGCGACATCACCCAGGAAGTACCAGGCGGTCCCTCCCATGTAGGTAATTCCGATGGGGAAAACAAACTCTGGCGCCGTGTTGACCGGTTCCACGGTAACGTTCAGGTCCGCATACGTTTCGTTGCCACTGGGGTCCGTGGCACGAACTGTCACAACACTGTCCCCTGTCCCCGTGGTGGCAAAGTCCACGATCAGGACGCCGGTATTTGGATCGTAGGTCAGGGAACTAAAGATGCTGTTGTTGCTGACATTGACGACGTCAAAATCCAGATCCGTATCGGGGCTCTCCGGGTCCTGAAACGCGGCAAACATCGAAACAGTCTGATTCGGTGCATTCTCCTGAACGGTGATCGCAGCCAAACCCGCCGTTTGGGGAGAATCGTTATAGTAATAGTAGGTTGGCACATAAGGCGTCGTTTGGTTGTTGAACGCGCTGGCCAGCGACACATCCGCCGTGCTGATCAAACCGTCGCCATTGATGTCGTACTTCGGGTTGTAGGTTGGGTTGCCAGCCTGGCTAGGAACAACCGTCTGAATCAGTGCGACATCGGTCGCATTGGTAAGGTTTCCCTGATTGACGTCCCCCTGCAATGGTCGGAATAGATATTCAAAATCTGTTCCCGCCTGGCCATTGCCCGACGGAAATGCCATGCCGCCATGGCCACCCACACCCCAATCGCCGTCCAATTCGTTACCGTCCATGTCAGTGACCGCACCCAGTCCAGAGCCGTTGAGGTCGATCATGATCCGGTCCTTATTGAGATACCCGGCAACCGTCCATGTTGCCGCATGCTCGACTTCGTCATAGATGAAATCGATGATGTCGTAGGATGCGTCATTGACCCCATTGAGTGTCAAATCCGCTTTGTCAACATTCACGTCCTCAGTGAACTTTAAATGCACCTGATTGAGGTTGCTCCACGGCAAGTTCTTGAGTTGGTTATTTCCCTGAGGCATCGCATAACCGTGTCCGTCCCCCCAACCACGAGCACTCAAGTCATTCAGGAAACTCGCGGTCCAGTCGGTGCTGCCAAAGACGACGGCCGAAACTGCCGGAGGTGTCCCCGTCAGCATCAATCGCGCCTCAAGCCCCTCACAGGACAATCGCCCTTGCGCCGTCCGGCGTGCAACTTTCAATCCCCTCAATCGCATGATTCTTCCCTCCAGTACAACGAACAGACTCTCTTCGACCCGCGAACAATCTCTCGTCTCACGAGGTGTCCACGCGTCGTTTGCTGGCAACCGGCGCCCCGGCGCCAGCAAACGCCCGTGAAAAACCTTGGCGACGCCTCCCGCGACGACGCCAATGCCCCATGAAGTGCACGGTTTGCAAACGGATCAAAAGCGGACAAAAAATCTGCCCGTTTCGGCAAAGATTTCCCCAAAAAGTTACTGGTCTACCACTTGTGGGTTGTCGTGAATCCCCCAGATGGGTTGTTTTATCGGGGGTGGCACGCCTTTTGCTTTGTTTTTCGGAAGTCGTTGCCAGGATGTGCCAGATTGGCAGCGGCAGGGGGCGGAGGTTGGTTCGACTTGGGAGAAGAGCGATGAAATCGATGGCGGGAAGGCTGCTCGTGGCTTCGCCGAAGATGGCGAGCCCGATTTTTGCCCGAAGCGTGATATTGGTCCTGCAACATACCGACGAAGGGGCCGTCGGGCTGATCCTGAATCGGCCGTTGCCGGCAACCGTCGAAGGCCTGTGGGGGCAGTTGGGGGCTCCCGCCTGCGACAACCAGGCCCAAGTGCACTTGGGAGGTCCCGTCTCCGGCCCCGTGACCGCTTTGCACGCGCTCCCAGCACTGGGGGAGGCCCGCGTCCCGCCAGGTCTCTATGTCGCGCAAAACAAGGAACACCTCGATCAATTGGTCCGGAACCTGGACGTGCCTTATCGAGTTTTTGTCGGGCATGCAGGGTGGTCACGAGGGCAATTGGAACAGGAGATCCAGCAGGGTTCATGGCACATCATGGCGGCCGATCGTGAGCATGTATTGGGGGATCACGACGACCTATGGCTTACGGCCATGCGTCAGGTTGGCCACCGGTTCCTGCGCGAAACGCTCAAGATCAAAGCGATTCCGGCCAATCCCACGCTGAATTAGCACTTACAGACAGCCCTGCGTAAATGGCTATGGCGACCTTGACCGGTGAGCGACATCTCGCTACCCTCGCCCCCTCTCGTCAAGGAATTGCATCGCCATGTTCACGCCCGTCCGAATTGCCGTCTTGTCGCTACTATTGATAGCCGGCTGCGCAAGCTGGACCCATGTGGCGGAATTGCCGCGAGTGTTGCCCCAACCGAGGCTCGCTCCAAGGAGCGTAACGTTGGAGATCACTTCCGTCCACGTTGACGCTCAGGATCTAAAGCGACTGGAATCGCTATGGCAGCAGGTGGACGAGCAGGTGATGGAGCCGGCATTGCGCCGTAAGTTAATGGCGAACGGATTTCGATCGGGAGTCGTGGGTCAGCAGCTACCGGACGAGTTGCGCGAATTGCTTGGGCCATCGCCGACACACGAACAGGCGACCGAGGCAACCGTCGAATTGGATCTCGGGCAGGACCCGAGCACATGGTCGACGAATCGCCGATTACCTTTGCGGCCGGGACAAAGAGGGGAAATCGTGGCGGCAGCGTCAAAGGACGAGTTATCGGTGGTATATGCCGAGGAAAATCGCGTTCGGGCGCAGACTTATCAGCAAGCGCAATGCACGTTGGCCACGACGATCAAGCCGGAAGGGGATGGTTCGATCACGTTGACGCTCACGCCTGAAATCCAGCATGGACCGTTGCGCCAAAAATTGGTGGGGCAGGATGGTTCGTTTCGCTGGGAAGCTGGTCGCGACTCGGAGGTGTTGCACGATTTACGCTTACAGATGGTACTCCGGCCTGGGCAAACGGCGATGCTCGGTGCGGTGGAGCCGGCCAAAGGGGTTGGCAAACATTTCTTCGTGGACTTGCGAAACGATCGAGCGCGGTACAAGCTGTTGTTGATTCGTTTGGCTCAGTCCCAGTTCGATGATCTGTTTCTTCCGTCATCGCAGGTGGGCGAGTCGTTGCTGACCGAACCCGAATAGCGTCGATGTCGGAGCCTCGCAGTGTACAACCTCGTCAATCCTTTTGATCAATCCGTATTGGGTGAGATCGCCTACCACCGTCCGAGCGAGATTCAGGAAAAGCTGGACGTGCTGGAGATCGCTCAACAGCAACTAAGTTCTCTCTCGCTCGGACAACGTCAACAATTGGTCCGCGAAGGGGTCACGCGCCTGGTCGCCCAGCGCGACCAGGTCGCCCGGGATATCTCGCTGCAAATGGGCAAGCCAATCGCGCAATCCCAACGCGAGGTCGACACGTTCGTCTCACGCGCCCAACGGGCCATCCTCGATGCCGAGACGGCATTGGCGGGAGACGAAATAGTCTTGAACGACGGTATTACCCGTCGTATCGAGCATGCTCCGTTGGGTATCGTGTTCAATATCGGGGCCTGGAATTATCCATTGCTGATTCCTGTCAACGTGATCGTTCCGGCGCTATTGGCCGGCAACACGGTACTGCTCAAGCACAGCGCCAAAACGCCTTGGACTGGTTCGGCGATTGCCTCCGCATTCGGGCAACTCCCCGAACTACCCAATCTGGTGTGCGATTGTATTCTGGACCACGATGCAGCTTGTGCCCTGGTGACAGATGCGAGGATTGCTCATGTGGCATTCACGGGCAGTGTCCGCGGCGGACACCATATTTGCGAAGCCGCAGCGGCGCGGTTTATCGACGTGGGGTTGGAATTGGGTGGCAAGGATCCTGCCTATGTTGCTTGCGACGCCGATCTCGACTTTGCCGCCGAAAACATTGTCGACGGCGCCTGCTACAATGCCGGTCAGTCCTGTTGCGCCATCGAACGCGTGTATGTCCACAAGGATGTCTACGACGCATTTCTGGAAAAGTGTTTGCCGTTCGTTCAGGCCTACAAGTTGGGCGATCCATTCGATTCATCGACGACATTGGGACCGTTGGCTCGGCGAGCGGGACTCAAGGAACTGAAAAACCACGTCGATACGGCGATCGCCGACGGTGCCCGATTATTGGCAGGTGGTCATCCGGTGCCCGGTACGGCTGGGAACTTTTTCGAGCCGACGTTGCTCGCCGACGTACCGCAAAGTACGCTCGTGATGCAAGAAGAATCGTTCGGCCCGTTGATTCCGGTCGCAGCGGTGCCAAGCGACGAAGAGGCCATCGCGCGAATGAACGACAGTCGATATGGCCTTACCGCTTCGGTATGGACCCGCGATCGTGACCGCGCTATGTCGATGGCTCGCCAGCTTCAAGCAGGAACGATCTTCCAGAATCGTTGCGATTTCGTCGATCCCTCACAACCCTGGACGGGTTGGGGCGACAGCGGCCGCGGTTCGACCTTATCACGCTACGGCTTCTGGAATCTTACGCGACGCAAGAGTCTCCACCTACGAGGTTAAGGGAAACGACCATCACCAACGACCATCGCCCACACATCCGATCACCAGCGATCTACTGCTTGACCGTCAGCCACAACCGAGTTGTGCTAACCCCTAGCTTCGGCGGACCGAAGGCGAATCGTTCTGTGACTTCACCGTCTTCTTCCGCCAAGCCGCGGATGACGATCGGACCGCTAAACGGCTCACCATGGGCAGCCAGGCTAAGGACCACCTTCTCGGCTGTGTCTCCGTCGCTCGCCGAAACGGCTTCTTGGCAGTCGACCGAATCCGGTAACCCCATCACACCGATCTTGATCTCGCCGATCCTGTGCTGGCCAACGGCGTGCCGCGCGACCTTTATCGTCAGCTCGGTCTCCTTTCCGGGTGACACAATAACGCGTTCGTCGTCGACTGATAGTCGATAGTCGGGGATATCGGGACGGACGGTAAACCGGTAGATGTGCTGCGGGCTTCCAGCCCCATAGCGGTCGCGTATGGTCAATCGATAGACGCCGTCCTCGGTTGGCGTATGGCGAATCACGACGTCGCTCGCCGCACCGGCCG
>JAGQPD010000085.1 GCA_020426865.1 Planctomycetales bacterium | reverse complement strand
TCGCGGGCCGCATTGACGGCCGGCAACAACAAGGCTACCAACAATCCAATGATGGCAATCACCACCAGCAACTCAACCAATGTGAACGCCCTACGTTCGCGTGCAACAGAAAAGCTCCGTCGCATAGTCTTCCTCCCGGTGGCTGTTCTCGCCAAGGCTCGCCCTGTTGGAATCGCTGTTGGCTCGAGAACGATTAGTGTTTTGTGTTTTGGTGATGGGAATTGGGTTAAATCTTCTACGTTTAGGGACCGTTGGCGAAAGCTGCGTAGCGTTCAGGGCAGCTCATGCGTCAATTCTTACAAATCAAAATTCTGCTGACCGTCCTCGGTCACTTCGATCGCCACCTCATGGGGGCGGCCTTTCAGCAAATCGACACGCTCTTCAAACTGTGGGCTGCCATCCATCGTGATCATGCGGCCGGTGTACTTGCCTAAATTGAATTTCACTATCACGCTTCCCTTCGGTACTTTCTTGGCTTCGTAAGTTCCGTCCTCTTTTAACTGACAAGTTGCTGGTGGCGCCTGACCTTCGCCGTTTGGGAAAAAGTCAATAAAGCCTTCCACCTTACCCGTTACCGGCTTTCCGTCGATCGCGACCTTTCCCGTCAACGTCGCCGTAGGCTGCGCATGCGATCCCTGTGGACCACAACCTGTCAACGGCCCCAACGAGATAGCACTGATCAGCAACCCCAATGTCCCCAATAACGTACGCTTGAACGTCGCTTCCCTCATACTGAACTACGCACTCCTCTTCGTTTTCTCTATCGATTCAGCGACAATCATCTGTCACTAACTGCGGTCTCCGTCCCTGTGACTCGTTGACGTCGATTCTCTCTATCCCGACGTTGGAATAGTAATTAGACCGCGTGTCCCAATAGCGTCTCACTCGCCTTGGGCTCGGTAATCCACGGCAATGGCAGTTCCGCCCGCCCGGGGCGCGTCGCACTGCATTTGCTTGTTTTTTTCTTGCAACCGCTCGCACAATCAGTATAACCCCAACCGAAAATGCCGCAAATAGTTGTGCGCCCACGATTTAAGCCAACCCCGCGTGTGAGCAACGATGGCGATCCCCGCCACCGTTCCGGCCCCCAAGGCTGAGCTGGCAAAAGATGTCGGCGAAATCCAAGTTGCCAGGTGGCCCGCGCGGCGCGCGAGTTGATTCGGCTCTTAAGTGCTGCATTGGCAAGGACTTACAAGCTTGTAGTGTCGCCATCCAGGCCCGAGGGGCCGGCCGTTCGCCGAGCCCGGCCTGAAGGGTTGGGACCAGCTCCCCAAAGGGGTTGTTACGTTGGGTTGAGTTGTCGGAAGAGTTCGCGGCAATTCAATCGCGGATTCAAGCGCTGCGCGATCCGGCCCTGCCACTGTAGCGAACCGGCGATGTGGGGGGCGATCGGCTGCGTGCGAACGAACAGCTTGCCACAGAGTCGTTGCCAATCGTCCAGGCGATTTTGGACCATGCCGAGTCGCTGGCGAAGGTCGAGCGTTTCGCCGACATACCAGCGGCGCCGGGCTTCATCGATGAGGACATACAGCCCAGGTGCGGCAGGGAATTCGGCGATCTCCAATTCCGCCAGCGGCAAGGGGCGGGAAAATCGGCGGGGAGTTGCGAGTGCGGCGGCTTGACAAGCGGCCGTGCGAGCTCGGCTGCGGAGCATGAGTGCTCCCCAACGATAGGCAAACGCCGGCTGTCCGGGAGCCAGCGACATGGCCAATGCATCAAACTGGCACGCCAATAGCGGATCGCAGAGGATATCGCTTAGATGTCGAGCCCTACCGTCATTGATCAGCGACTGCCCGGCCGCTTCACTGGCAAATACGAACCGATCGCATTCGGTCCAATCGAGCGTCGTCCGTTGCGTGATGGGCAGTGCGGCAAGCTCACCTGCCTTTCGTAAGCGGAGGAGCAAGAAGTTCCAAGTGCGGGGTTCGCCGACGAGATCGAGCGCTTGGCACGCCGCGGCGAAGCGAGCGTTGCGATCGGGATCGACGATCACACGATCGACAGAATACCCTTCGTAGGTGCGGCAATATGCCTCAGCCACCCCACGCAATGTCAGTTCCAGTTGTGCTTCGCTATAACGTTGTTCGGAAGGCCAAAGCGACATTTGGTTGGCCGATCCGCGGCGAGTTCCCATTTTGCCCGCCGAACGGGTCCCTGTCTTGGGGGCACTTTTGAGCGGTTCGGGGGAGCCATCCAAACGATCGCCAACCCGAATCGTGCTCAGACGATCCGTTCCATACTGCACATAGTCTTCCGACAAATCGAAGCCCAGATAGCGGCGACCCAACTTCTTTGCCACTGCCACCGTTGTGGCACTGCCAGAAAATGGATCGAGTACCAAGTCGCCGGGTCGCGAACAAGCTCGAATGATGCGCCCTAACAACTGTTCGGGCATTTGGCAGCCGTGGAATCCCGCTCGTTCCTTGAATGTGCCGGCGACGCGGGGAAAATACCAGGTGTCTTCCGTGGCCTTCAGGCAGCGATCAAGGTCGTGGGGTCGCAAGGTAAAAGTGCGTTCGCCATCGGTTGGTGGTAGCAAATGCTGCAACGACCAGCAGCCATCGTCGTCACTATGCAAATCGCCCACCACATCCGCAGGGCGGATAATCCACGTGTCATCGGGCAAGCGACCATTGGGATTGGCCCGTTTGTCGTTGTAGACCAATTCGCGAGCGGATGGCACACGATTGTCCAGATCGTCGTCGAGAAAGGTAAACTTCGAGCGATCCTTGACGAAGTGAAAGAGATGCGCGTGTGACCGAGTAAATTTCTTGGCGCAGTTGACGCCAAACGTGTAGTACCAGATCACCCAGCTGCGGCAGTGAAAGCCGATTCGTTGGCTTTCTAACTTCAGTTCCGCGGCGTATTCATCACCGATCGCCAGCCAGAACGTCCCATTGGGCTTGAGGATTCGCCACACTGCGGCGATCCAGTCGGCCGACCACTGCAGGTATTCCTGGTGTTCTTTCGAATCATCGTAGACGTCATAGTCGTAGCCGATATTGAACGGAGGATCGGCGAAAACCAGATCGACACTGGCGTCCGGCAGTCGATTCATTTCAGCGATACAGTCGCCGTGAATGATCCTTTCCGTCGCGATACGTGGAGACTCGATGTCCGTAGAAACCTCGATGTCCGTAGAAACATTATCCATGCGGGGCGCTCCGATCCATAGCTCGGGGTTCAGCCGAGATTATATCGATCGAAATCGGATCGCGCCAGCCCCATTTGGGGAGCCGGCGTCGAGGCCGGCTCCCAAACGTAGGACTTGGAACCACTATGGCAAGTTCACATCGTCTCCACACGAACCCCAACGGGGTTTGCATCCATGCGAGCTATCGTCTCAAAAAGCGTAAACGCAATGGCGGCGGTGATTCCTTAAGGAAAAAACCAAGTTGACGCCAGAGAGGCCAAAGTTTTCCCAATTTACCGACAAGTCGGCGGCGATAGGACCGGTGCTGGTTGACTCGGGGCAGCATATCGCGCAAGATTGGCAGTTCCCGTCGCCGTCACGTCAATGTCATAAGACTCTTGCCGATCGAGTATGTGGAACTAATGACCGTTGACCCTAGCAAGCTGACGGACCTGATTCGGCGAGCGGCGGCCGACGACCCGCAGGCGAAGGAGCAGTTGTATGCCCGTGTTTACGACGATTTGCGCTCGGTGGCACGCAGCGTCATGTGGAAGAACAAAGGGGGCGAACTGCAGACGACGGCGCTGGTCAATGAAGTCATTTTACGGTTTGAACGCGGCAATTCATTGAAGACGATCGACAACCGGCGGGTATTCTTTTCCGTGGCATTACAGGCGATGCATCAGATCCTGGTCGATCATTATCGCCGGCGAAGGAAGTCGATCGACAGTCCCGACCGCAAGCCCGAGCCGTTGGACGAAGCGGTACGGACGATCGAATCGCAGGTGGGCGCGGATTTCGAGCAGTTGCAACAGGCACTTGATAAGCTGCAACGCGAATCGCCGCGACAACATGCGGTAATCATGCATCGCTTCTTTGGAGGGCTAACGATCAGTGACACGGCCATACTCTTAGAGGTGTCGGAGCAGACGGTCGAACGCGACTGGCGTTTGGCACGTGCCAAACTGTTTCGCAATCTAAAGGACGACTAGATGGACAGCGACCCGTCACGAACACTCGCGGAAATCATCTTTCTCGAATTGATCGACCAGCCCGCGGAAATTCGCACCACGCTGTTGCGCGATCGTTGCCAAGGTTTGGATCCTCAAGTACGGCAGGAAGTCGAAAAACTTCTCGCGGGCGATGCTGCCGCAGTCGTTGCCGATCTCTCCCATCCAAGAGTGGACATGCAAAGGCTGTGGAACCAACGCGAACCCTCGAACCGCGAGACCCCTGGAAAGCGCATCGGGCAATATCAGCTACTGAAAAAAATTGGTGAAGGGGGAATGGGAGTTGTCTATCTGGCGGAGCAACATCAGCCGTTTAGCCGCCAGGTGGC
>JAGQPD010000084.1 GCA_020426865.1 Planctomycetales bacterium | reverse complement strand
CATGCTGCACATGGAGATCATTCAGCAGCGGCTTGAGAAAGAAGCCGACGTCGACCTGCTGCAGACGGCGCCGAACGTTACCTACGAGATCCTGAAACGCGGCGGAGAGCTGCTACTGATCGACAATCCCGTGCTGGTGCCCGATTCCGGCCAGATCGACGAATTCCGCGAGCCGGTCGCCCGGGTGACATTCATCGTCCCCAGCGGGAACATCGGAACGATCATGCAACTTTGCGAAGATCGCCGCGGCACGTACAAGACGACGCAGTACCTCGGGCCCGACCGGGCCGAACTGATTTACGAGCTGCCGCTGGCGGAGATCATCTATGACCTCCACGACAAGCTGAAGAGCGCCACGCGCGGTTACGGCACGATGGACTACGAGTTGATTGGATATCAACCGGCCGACCTGGTGCGGATGGATATTCTGGTCAACGGCAATCGCGTCGATGCTTTGTCGGTCATTTGCGATCGGCGGGATGCTGATCGGCGTGGCCGAGCTGTGGCGAAGAAATTGAAGGCTGAGATCGACCGCCACATGTTCGAAGTCGCCGTGCAGGCCGCGATCGGTTCGCGCGTGATCGCTCGGGAAACCGTCCCTGCCATGCGAAAGAACGTAACCGCCAAGTGCTACGGTGGCGACATTACGCGAAAACGCAAGTTGTTGGCCAAGCAGCGTGAAGGTAAGAAACGCATGAAGTCGATTGGTCAGGTCGACATTCCCCAAAAGGCCTTTATGGCGGTGTTGGATACCGGAGACAAAAAGTAGCCAACGATCGTCGGCCGAGATTGAGACTTACAAATGTCTGAATTGATCGCGCAAGGCGAGAATCCCGCCAGCCGATGGCGACGTACGGTACCGCCCGATCGCAAGCTGATCTTGGGACGTACGGCTGGTGTTTGGGCGACACCTTGGGATGACCTGATTTCGCGACAGCACGTGGAAATGCGGCTGAATAAAGGGCGGCTCGAAGTCCGCCGTCTGCCGCAGGCACGCAATCCCGTATTCGTGCGTGGTCGGCAGGTCGACCATGTCTGGATTCGGCCCGGCGAACACTTCGTGATCGGCAATACGACCTTTACGTTAAGCGACGAACAGGTCGACGTGGCTTCGGACGACCCGACGCCGATGACCCAGCAACACTACAGCCGCCAATACCTGCAGCAAGTCCGCTACCGTAACGCCGATCAGCGCATCGAGGCACTGAGCCGATTGCCCGAGGTCATTCACGGGGCCGCCAACGATACCGAGCTATTCGTCCGACTGGTCAACGTATTAATGACCGGAATACGGCGGTCCGACGCTGTGGCGATTGTCCATTGGGAAGAAGACGAGCCGGGTCGCGAGAAGATCGATGTGCTGCATTGGGACCGGCGTCTGGCCAGTGGCGTGGAGTTTCGGCCAAGCCAGCGATTGATACGCGAAGCGATCCAACGCCGCGAGAGCGTAGTGCATTTGTGGCAGGGAGCGGGTGACCAACCGAGTCGCTTTACGCAAAGAGAAGATGTCGACTGGGCGTTTTGCACTCCAGTGCCCGGCGACAACTCCGCGGGTTGGGCAATCTATGTCACTGGACATTTTTCTGGTAAGGAATCTGGCACGCCCGATGCAACGGATCCGCACGACTTGCGCGACGATCTAAAATTCACGGAACTGGCCGCGGCGACCCTAAACGGACTGCGCGAAGCACGTTTCCTGCAACGCAGTCAGGCGAGTCTCGGGCAGTTCTTTTCGCCGCTGGTATTGGCGGCATTGGAAGGGGAAGACCCCGACGTCGTATTGGCTCCTCGGGAGGCGGTCGTTTCCGTATTGTTCTGCGACCTGCGAGGATTCTCTCGGCAGTCGGAGCGCGCAGCGGATGACCTGTTGGGATTGTTGCAGCGAGTCAGCGAAGCATTGGGCGTGATGACACGGCATATTTTGCGACAAGGAGGTGTCGTCGGCGATTTTCACGGCGATGCTGCCATGGGGTTTTGGGGGTGGCCGATTGCTCAGGATGATGCGGCGGTGAGAGCGTGCCACGCGGCGCTGGGGATCCGCGATGAGTTTCTCAAAGCCGCACAACGCACCGCCGACCCGCTGACCGATTTCCGGATCGGAATTGGTATCGCGACCGGTCTCGCCGTGGCCGGAAAAATCGGGACGGTCGATCAGGTGAAAGTGACGGTGTTCGGTCCCGTTGTGAATCTGGCGTCCCGCCTGGAAGGAATGACCAAACTGATTCGAGCACCCATCCTGATGGACGAAGACACCGCCGATCGAGCTCGCAGGATGTTCTCCAAGGACGAAGCCCGCGTGCGAAAAATCGCCGTCGTGCGTCCTTATGGAATGGCACAGTCGCTGGAGGTCAGCGAGCTACTACCGCCGGAAAAGGACTACCCCATCCTCAACGACGAACATCTGCTGTTGTACGAACAGGCACTCGCGGCAATGCAGGAAGGCGATTGGCCCTATGCGTATTCGTTGCTCAGCCGAGTGCCGACGGAAGATCAAGTGAAGGATTTTCTGACGATCTTCATCGCCCAACACAACCGTACCGCGCCCGCCAATTGGGACGGCGTGATCCCGTTGGAGTCCAAGTAAAAACGGCCCATGACGCTCGTTTTTTGGCCGATTCCCTCGATACTTGCCAACCCTACGCCGACGACGCTATACTCTTAGTTGCACGAGTTGCGGGAGTAACTCAGTGGTAGAGTGCTAGCTTCCCAAGCTGGACGTCGCGGGTTCGAATCCCGTCTCCCGCTCTTTTCCTCTTCGACGATGCCGGCACGTTTCAGGAACTGCCAGCAACATGGTTGCCAACGCCGCTTCAATGATTAGCGGATAATAATGAACGACCATCCGCGGGACGGAGTCAAGGTCCGTCCAAACGAAGCACTCCAGGGCCGGTAACAATGCCAGGGCGGCAATGCCATAGGCGAATATTCGTTGCCAATTCATTCGAAATCGGTGCGCATGCTGGATGAGAACGGCACACGGTAGCGACAACAAAACCAAATAGTGTGACCAGCTGACCAATCCAATAGTGATCATCACGATTAGCAGCAGCGATAACGGTACGTGGTCGGCGATTGTTCTTCGTCGCCATACGATCGTGGCATAGGTCATGGCCAGTAGACCACACCCAATCCACTTGGCAACGTGCAATAGGTAGTCGGCCACGGTTTGGCTAAGTGGGGTCCCGGAGATGGTCCGCGTCAGTGACGCAAGGAGACCATAGATCGAAAAGTTGAACGGATTCGTATCGGCATGCAAACGGATCACGGGAAGGCCCAATTCGCGGAAGTCGAGCCACGGTTGGATGCCGGTGATCAAGAGCACGATTAGTCCAACGATGGCTGCCGCCGTGGCGCGAGTTGCCATGTCGCGCGAATTACGGCAACCAGCAAATGCAAACCAGGGTAAGAGAATCAACGGATAGAGTTTGAACGCCGCTGCAATCGTGGCCAGAGCACATCCGGTTGCTGGACGACCACCACGATGCACAAGGTATGCACCGACGATGAGGCAACCGACGAGCACTTGGACTTGTGAGTAGAAAAACTGCATGTGCAATGCGGTTGAGTTCAAGAAGATCGAAATGGCGATCCACCACCACAGTGCGTCACATCGAACGTTGAGCGTGCGTCGGACTAGTTCCACAAACAACACCAGCAGCAGCACTTGGAGGGCCAGCCACGTGTAACACGCGAATTCAATCGGCATCCAGGCAAACAAGCAGAAGAACCGCAGCAGTAAGGGGGGATGGGCCGCCACTGGGATACGTGGGTCGTACTGACCGGATAGTTGTTCGATGTGTGGTTGAAGAGGAACAGCGTAGGGGTTCTCGCCCGACAGCACGAACTTGGCACCCAAGTAATAATGCACGAAATCGTTACGAACGGCGGCGCCGTCAGTGATGGATAGGGCCTTGACCAACCCGCAGACTGCGACCAGTGCCGCAACGCCATGAAACAGAGTAAGCCTCGACGACGATTGCACAACAGATGTCGCGGGTGCGGTGGTCGAGGCGGTTGACATGGCGAAAACTCGGGAACAGACAATCAGCAATTTGCGGTGGCTTATTCACATTTATAGGTTACGAATAGCCGTTGCGGTCAGCATCCGGGTGCAGTCGGCAGGATCGCTGCAATCGGCGCGATTGTGTCGCGCGGTGCTATCGCTATCGGCGGCAAAGGAGTTAGCCAATAAGGTGGGCCTGTAGGCTTGAGGTAGAGTATTGCTGTCGTTGTGCCTTGATCGATCCGATAGAGATTGCAGGTTGTTGCTTTTTGGCAGGGGCGGCAATTTAATTGGGCAAGGAGGCTAATGGCAGAAACTGATACGTGAACCAATCCTATTGCTCCGCAAGAGAATACGCCACCATGTCTCCTCCCAGCATGTTTGCCACCGATGATTCCTTGTATGGCGGTGATATCAACGCCGCCGTCGTGCCAACCTCAGCGGACTTGCCCGACACGTTCGAACTTGATCAGGCCAACTCGCCGCGTGCGTGGAATCATGAGCTAAAAACGCTGTCGGTTTTGGTACCGCTGAAGAACGAGCGTTGGACGATAGCGCCGCTGTTGGAAAAGGTGCTCAGTTCGCCGATCGAATTGAATCTGGAAATTGTTGTCGTCGACGACGGGTCGACGGACAACAGTGCCTTTGCTGTCGAGCAGATTGCCGCGCGGGACGCGCGGATCAAGCTGATTCGGCTGCCGGAAAGTCGCGGCAAGGGGGCGGCTGTACGGACCGCGATTGCTCAGATGACCGGCGACGTGGCGATTATCCAGGACGCAGATTTGGAGTACGACCCGCATGAATATCCCAAGTTGCTCAAGCCGATCTTGGAGGGGCATGCGGACGCAGTATTTGGATCGCGCTTTACCGGTCCCGAACGCCGTGTACTGCTGTTCTGGCATTCGCTTGGCAATAAGATGCTGACACTGTTGTGCAACATGTTGTACGACCTCAATCTGTCGGATATGGAGACCTGTTACAAGGTAGTGAGGGCTGATATTCTGCGCGAGTTGAATTTGACGAGCAATACGTTTACGTTCGAACCGGAACTGACGGCACGGCTTGCGCAATGGGGCGCGCGGATCTTCGAGGTGCCCATCAGCTACCGCGGGCGTTCGGTAGTCGAAGGCAAGAAAATACGACCCTTTGACGGCGTGAAGGCGATTGGCGAGCTGATTCGCTGCAAGTTCTTCAATACGCATTTCACCCATCACACCGGCATGTATGTGTTGCGGTCCGTGGAAAAGGCGTTACGCTACAATCGCTGGCTGGTCAAACAAGTGGCGCCCTATATCGGCAAACGCGTGGCCGAAGCCGGATCGGGCATTGGTAATTTGAGCGAGATGCTGGCCGACCGCGAACACCTGCTATTGATCGATCACGATCCTATTTATGTCGCCACGCTGCGCGACAAGTTTGCCGGGCGCGGAAACGTCCGTGTGACGCAATGTGATCTGACGGCGCCGAACTTTGAACAAGACTGGCTCGACGATCAACTCGATACGGTGTTCTGTTCCAACGTCTTGGAACACCTAGGCCCGCACCGCGAGATACTGCAATCGTTCCAGCGGGCGTTGGTTCCGGGTGGTCACTGCATCATCATCGTTCCGGCCGAGCCCTCGCTGTATACCGGCCTCGACAAATCGCTGGGACACCATCGTCGATACAAGGCGGAAGAACTGAAGTCGTTGATGGAAGCAACAGGTCTCGAAGTCGTTTACACCCGGCAAGCCTGCAAAATCGGTTCGCTAGCGTGGTTGATCAATGGCCGGATCATGCGGCGTACCAGACTGACGCCACGGCAGATGATCCTCTTCGATCGCATGTGGCCGATCATGCGTCTGTTCGATCCCATCGTCCCCTGGCCGGGTATGTCGCTGATGGTCGTCGGTCGGAAATTGCCGTAAGGCTGTCGTGCGGCGCGGACTCAGGCAAAGGTCGCCCGTGGTATTCTCGTACGATTTCTGCCATCCGGAGAAGTTCGTGATCGGGCAACTCGTGATACCACGGCAGCATCACAAGCTGATCGACCAACCGACTTGCATTCGGTGTAGCAGTAGGCTCGCCAGCCGATGAGGGACTGATCACGCACATGCGCAATCGATGCGTAGCGTCGAAGCCCGCAAAACGAAGGGCCATAGCCAGCTGCTGAGCGTGTTCAACCAGAACAGGGAAGACCCAGTGGGTATGTTGCCACCAAGTGTTGCTGCCATCGTTATCAAATGCGCCAAGCTGCTCGCCGTACCAACGGCCCTGTGCCGATCGGTCCTTCAGCACGTCGTCTTCGTATGATTGCCAGCGGCGGATGAGCAAGGCCAGCAATGGTGACGATGGCTGTTGACGCAAACGACGCATCAGTTGAACCGGCGAAAATCCCTTCGCAGCATTGTTCGCCAGCCGGTCGTAGTCGAGACCGAATGTGTGGCAGCAACGCACGAAAATCGCCAGCGGCATTCGCAACGAAAGGCACTTAATGAGTGCAACGCGTAGCAGTCGCAATAAGAAGGAATGGCGAGACTGAATCGGGTCCTGTTGAAGTAACACTTGCATCTGATTTGCAAGCTGCCGATCGCTGACGCAAATAGCGGCACCACTGGCAGCTGTCGCCGTCTTGATCATGCCAAAGCTGAACATCGAGACGTCGGCCAGCGGGTCGCCGCCGTATTGGCAGCCACAAAACGACTGCGCACAATCCTCGACGAGCATCAGCTGGTGCTGTCGGCAGATCTCGGCAAATGGCGCCAAATGAACTCGCTGTCCGAACAGATGAGCAACGACGACAAGTCGCGAGTTGGGCGTGATGATACGTGTCAGGCTCGCAATGCTGGGGTAGGCCGCGTCTGGCTCCAAATCGAACGGTACGGGAATCAGCCCGTGTTCCTCGACGATGCGCGCCATGTCGGGCACTGTCAATGCCGACATGAGTACCTCACTGCCAGCCGGCAACTTCAGCGTTCGCAACAGCAAGTCGAACCCGCTACGGACCGACAACGTAACGATGCAGCCTCTAGTCGCCGGCCAACAGCTTTGAGCACGTTCCTGCAAGCGGTCGCTGTCCAGTGGCAGAAGGCATTTCACTGCCCCTACTAGCAAATCACGCCACCCGATATCTAAACGGTGTCGGACCCACATATTCTCAAAACAGAATTTGCAACTGTTGTGTCAACTGCTCCGCCAACGTGTACGGCAGCATGGCCACAAGAGCACAGCAACTGATTCTACGGCATTGTTGCCCGAAATGACACGATAGGATCGTTTCATTGTTCTATCATAATGTAACGTATATACTCGTCGGTATGCAGCCTTGTGGCAGGGATTGGGCGGCGAAACGGGCAATCGTGCCGAGTGAGCAACGCCTTTCGGGCGAATACCAGTGAGAATGCGATGAACGTCGACGGAATTGAGGTTGAAAAACGCAAGTCACGGACGAAGTGGTTGATTGTCTGGCTGATTGCGGCAGTGCCCGTCATGTTGATCTCGATCGTGATCCTCGATCGAAATCTGCCCAGTCCGCCGCTAGTGGTTTCCAAGGCGACCACGCGGATCACGTCGCCACTGGATAAGAATGGTCTGCCGGACTACGTGGCATACCTGCGAGCGTTGGAAAGCGAAGGGGTAACGGCTGAGAACAATGCCGCAATTCCTTTATGGAGGGCAATGTGGCCCGGGGATCTGGACGCCGAATACCACGAACCATTCTGCAAAGCTTTGGGGATGTCGGTACCGACCTATCCGGACGTGCTCGGCGAACAATACACCGCCATATTCGAGCAGATTGAGGGGGAGAGCCAGGACGAGAGCGAAGACGACGCCGACGGCACCTACGGGGGGCGTGGTGAGCGAATCGACGATTTGATGACGACGACTTGCTCTGCACCGTGGACAACCGAGCAAGTACCGAAGCTCGCCCGGTGGCTGCAAGCCAATCAAGAGCGCATCGACTTGTTGGTAGATGCCGGACATCGCGAGAAATACTATTCGCCCACACCGCAGTCAACGGTTGGATCGCAAGAGTACTCCTTGATCGAAACGCTGATGCCCGATGTTAACCTGCTGCGCAACGCAGCTCGGATTCTGTCTTGTCGGGCGATGTGGCATGCGGGAGAGGGACGCTCGGCGGAAGCTTGGCGGGATTTGGAAGCGGCTTACGGTATCGCTCAACATTCGAGCGGTAAACACACGCTCGTACAACAATTGGTAGGTGGAGCGATTGAAGGAATGGCAGCGAATTGTCTGCCTCACTTGCTGCACGAGAGCTCGCCTTCTGCCGAACTGGCTCGAGAGATCCTCGGTGGTCTCCAATCACGTCCATTGCCGATGGACTTGGCCAAGTCGATTGATATTGGTGAACGTTCGATGTGCCTGGACGCATTGAAACGCATGGCGGTACCGAGCAACGATGGCGCATCGCAGTTTGGCATGGAGGATTTGGGGGTTGATTACGCCCAACCGCTGCGGTTTTCTGCTGGGGCCCGCATGGATTGGAATCAAGTCTTTCGCAATGTGAACGGCTGGTACGATCGCATCATGGAAGTAACGCGACTTCCGCGGGATGAGCGGGAAGCGGCGCTGGCCCAGTTGGAGGCCGATTTTCAGTCGACGGAGCCGTCGCCAGTGATGATGGCATTCAGCCTCGTGAACGCGAGCGCGCGAACCGAAGCGCTCAGCGCCATGTTTGCTGGGCTATTTATCCCCGCAATCACTTCCGTCACGAAAGCCGAAGTGCGTCAAGAAGCGAGCCGCACGCTGTCGATTACCGCCGCGGCACTGGCCGTCTTTCGTGCCGAAAACGGCAAATATCCGGAGTCGTTGGATGCGATTGTGCCGAGTATTGTTTCCACCATTCCACTCGATCCGTATTCGGGTCAGCCGCCAATCTATCAGCGGCGAGGCGATGGTTACCTGCTCTACAGCGTCTTCGAAAACAAAACCGACGACGGCGGCGACGACCCATCCGGCGAGATTATCAACGGTGAATGGGTTAGCGAAGAGGCCGATGTGCCTGGCAATCAAACCGATATGGTCATCCGGGTCCCGCG
>JAGQPD010000083.1 GCA_020426865.1 Planctomycetales bacterium | reverse complement strand
GATGATCAATTGCATCAGGCCGTCGACCAGGCCGGTGTCTTCCCCAGCTGCAGCGGCGGCCGGCGGCTGTTGGAACACGCCCATGATCGACGAAAGTTCCTTCAGCGTCGTCACGCCACGACGAAACGCGGCAACGTCTTCCGCGCGGCGCTGGTCCGCTTCCTCCAGTTTGTTCTGATCGGCAAATTTATTGAGAGATCGCAGCAGCTCGAACAAGACGCTGACCGCACCCCCGGTGTTGAAATCGTCATCCATCTTGGCCAGGTACTCGTCGCGCGCGGCGCGGACCGATTGCAGCAGGGCATTGTCACCCGCCTCGAATTGCCCTTCCGCACGCGTCGCCGGTGCGGACATGTCGTAAAAGCTGGTGCCGGTTACCCGCTGTACGCGTTCGAAGAACCGCTGAAAGCTCTCCAGGGCCGTTCCGGCCTCTTCCAGTCCTGGTTCGTCGAATACGATCGTGCTGCGGTAGTGCGTGCGCAACAGGAAGAAGCGAATCCGATCTCCCCCTTGGCGCCGGATCAATTCGGCCAACCCGCCCGCCCCTTTGCTGCGGCTGATCTTTCCTGCTGCCGCTTCTTCGGCACCGTCAGCCGTCGCATGCTCACGATCGGCTCGTCCCCCCACCTTGCCGGTGGCGGAAGAGGCTTTCATCAATCCGTTGTGCATCCAGTAACGCACCATTGGTTTGCCGTGGAAGCATTCGCTTTGGGCGATTTCGTTCTCGTGATGGGGGAAGATCAAGTCCAGCCCGCCACCATGGATGTCAAAGGTCTCGCCGAGGATCGCGTGACTCATGGCCGAGCATTCGATGTGCCAACCGGGTCGCCCTGTCCCCCACGGGCTGTCCCAGGATGGCTCGCCTGGCTTCGATTGCTTCCACAATGCAAAGTCACCGGCGGCGCGCTTGCGTGCCGCCATGTCACCCCCTTCGCCCTGCTGGCTGTCAGCCGTGCGGTTGCTGAGTTTTCCATAGTCGTCGTCTTTGCCAACCTCGAAATAGACGTCTCCTTCGGACGCGTAGGCATAGCCTTTGTCGATCAGTCCCTGGATGAACTGGATGATGTGCGGAATGTGTTCCGTCGCTTTGGGCATTTCATCGATTTGATCGACGCCCAGCGCCTTGAGATTGGCGACGTAATCGGCCGTCATCTCCGTCGCCACTTGCGACATGGGAAGGTTACGGCGATTGGCCTCGGCGATCAACTTGTCGTCGACGTCAGTGATATTGACCACCCAGGTCACGTCGTAGCCACAATAGGTGAGGTAGCGTTTGACGCAATCAAAGATCACCGGCCCGACCATGTGACCGATATGTGCCTCTTTGTAGACGGTCGGTCCGCACAGGTACATCCCCACCTTGCCGCGAACCACCGTGGTAAATGGTTCCTTGGTACGCGTGAGCGTATTGTAAACGCGAATGTTTCCCATGGTATGTGCCGTACTGATTGGTCGTGGTTTTTCCGCCGTCGACATCGTGCCTGTCCCTTGCTCCATTATCTTGCAATAGTGAACATATGTATATTGTTTATGGTTCGAGGTATTCGGTGGTGTCGGGGGTGGGTCGGTCGGCGGGGTGCTGCGCGAGCAGGGCGACGCATTGCGCGACAATGGCTTCGCCCCGCCCCACCGGCCCGACCAGTTCGCCGGTCTTGGCCTTGAGCCCCACACACCCCGGTTCGATCGCCAGGAACTCCGCAACCCGCTGCCGAATCAGTTCCTTGTACGGGCTCAGCTTCGGCCGCTGAGCCTGTACGATACAGTCCAC
The DNA here is from genome assembly GCA_020426865.1 of Planctomycetales bacterium. GTDB lineage: Bacteria > Planctomycetota > Planctomycetia > Pirellulales > Pirellulaceae > JAGQPD01. The sequence goes on along the minus strand of JAGQPD010000083.1, from coordinate 3,553 downwards.
GTTGACAATTGCGAACCCCGCTTTTATTACCTTTTCGCGAACCAGTGCTAGCATTTCCGCCGAATCGCGACCGCGGTTCTCCTCCGCCGTGTCCGGAAACAACTCGCCAATGTCCCCCAAACCAGCCGCTCCCAGTAGGGCGTCGGTGATCGCATGCAATAGCACATCGGCATCGCTGTGGCCTGCCAGCGAGTACTCGAACGGCACGTCCAGGCCCCCCAAACGCAACGGCCCACCGGGCTGCAACCGGTGCGTATCGTCCCCGAAACCTACGCGATATGGCCAAGTCATGGTGGCCCCTGCTTGCCTCTGCTGCTCCATCTTTCGACCGCTTGGACTTAGCTGAACCTTAGGGCTTCGTCACCGCCGCTTGTGCGCTGGTGACTGGTAGTTTCCAATTCTTCACCGCCGATTCTTCGTGATTGAAGTGGCTGAGCATAAAATGCAGGCGTTGCGTGGCTGGTCCATCGGGCGCGGTAGTAAAAAGCGCCTGGAGGAAATAGGGTGGCATGGCCTGATAGTACAACGTCGCGCGGACTTGCAGGCGAGCGGCATCGACGCCGGTTGGCAACGTAATGCGATACAGGACTTCATCGCTGCCGCTGCCGTCCTGATACCGGGGGTCTTTTTTGGCAACCTGGCCGGGGTAAGTCGATTTCAGAAAATAGCCATTGAGCGACGGATCGGGACCTTCTTCGGTCCATCCTTTGGGCAAGAGCCGATTGTCCTTCACGATATCGCACCCGTGGATAAAACTGGTGGTGAATTTGTGCTTGGTATTCCACAACAATGTCTCATAGATCTGCACTTGTTGTGGCGACGTAATCACGTCATGGTGCCGCTGGTATCGTTCAATGCCCAATTCATTGCGCTCAAAGAACTCCGTGGGCAAAGGCCGACCTTGCTCGTCGACGATGACGCCCAACTCATTGGTGCGCCCCGACGACCAGACAATACGTTCGTCGCCCTTGTCATCGGTTGGCGGTTCGACGACCAGCAACTCCAAGAATGCCCGCCGAAAACCGACCCCGCTGGGGAAACGGTGCCCGACTTTGTTGGTAAGGACAACCGATGCTTCAAGTTCTCGTGGTGCTACTAGTTTGGGGGACACTTCGAGTGTCGCCACGTCGTGTCGCGCCTGGGATTGCATGTTGTAGATCGCATCGCCGAGATTGCCTGAGTCACCGGTCATGAAGTCGTTTTTACGAACGCCCAGAACATCATCGAACTGACGGAATAGCTCCAATAGAAAAACGTTCAACCCCGAGAAGTTATGCCGGGAAAACTCATCGCGAATCCGAATCTCGAGGTCCTTTTCATCGGCCAGGTTTTCGGCGTCGGGATATGTATTGTCCTGGATGGCGGCCGCGCGGGTGCGGAGTTTCGCCACATTGACGTTGTGCCGTTCGTCGACGAGGTTCTTGGACATATGACAGTCCTGGCAACTGCGGGCGCGGGGATTATCGGTCTTGAATTCGTTCTCGTACTCGCTGTTCAGCCATTCCAGATACGTCGCTTGCTCCACGTGATGATGGAAGTCGCGGAACATCGGCACGCTTTCGGCGTTGGCCAGAATGCGCTCGGGTGAACCACTCTCGTCCTCATGGGGCAGGAACGGCTTGTCGACCACTGGCAGGTTGACGACGTGGCACGAGCCGCATAGTTGCGAAGATTTTACATAGGCACTGTATTTGGGTTTGATCGCCGTAGCGTGTTGCATGGCGTAAGGTGCTAGTTCCTCATCTTTATAGGGACCATAAATCTCGTTGGGCTTGCCGAAATGCAGATTGCCAGTGATCGATGTCTCCAGAAAGTACTGCAGGTATGGGCGTGGATCGTCATCGGGCTGCGGTCGTGGTTGGCTGCGGTGACAAACCATGCAGCTGATCCCATCCCGCGCCAACGCGCCATACTTCGTGTCGCCATGCCCGAGATGCTCACTGCCGGAAGCGACGTCATAGACGTGTTCGAGCGTAAACGTTTCATCGGTGCCGGCATGGTCGATGTCGAATTGATGTTTGCCCATCGCCCCGTGACACCTCAGGCACGTCGTCACGAGAGTTCGCGTGACTTTGTCGGCGGTGGCGGGGTCGCTGGCAAATTCTTTCTTCAGGATCGCCAACTCCGTTTCCATTTGTGCGTAAAAAACAGGATCGCGCCCCGCCAGGCCCATCGGCGTCCATCGCCATTCGCCGTAGGGGGCAATGTGCCATCCCGGCGCCTCGTACTTGTTGCTCGTCCCTTTGGCGACAAACATCGAAGGTCCAAAGGGTAACGTCATTCCCGCGTGGCAACTCATGCACTGATTCGACGTCAGAAAATCGCGATTGCCATCCGCGTTCTGCACGACCCAGTCGTGTGTCACCGGCGGAATCGGCAGCACGTCTTTGGTTTGTTGCTGACCAATCGAACGGTAGAGCTCCAGAAATGCTCGGTGTGACTTGCGCTCGGGCCGCGTCGGCGGTGTCGTCTGAGTGCATTTGGGATGTGTCGCGGGATCGGTGAGTGCCGCCAGCCTCTTTTCGTTGTCTTCCGATATCTCGTGCGGATCGTCGCCAGACGGCTCTTCGTCGTACGTGGCACGCCACGAATCGTCAACGCGGAAGATCAGTGGTTTGCCAGGAAACCCCTCGATATTGCGAAGCGATGCAAAGGTAAACTCGTTGTCTTTATGCGGCTCCGTCGCGTTCGGCGAACGGGTCGCGGCATGACAGCGCACACAGTAGTGGCCGAATCCTGTCACGTGATGGTCGAACGCGTACTGGTTGTTGTCAACCACGCATTGATCCTTGACTGGATTGCCCCAATACCATCCATCGTGCGACCCCTTGGCGTCCTTGACCATCACGGTCCAAGAGCCCAATGACTTCCAGAGTTCCTCGTCGGATTTGCCGGCGTGCCGTACCGCCGGAGGACCGTACTGTTCCTTGACGATCATCGCGCCATCGGGGATCCTGCCGACGCGACCGTCGACCAGCCAGCGAATGATCTCCGGCGAATAGAATACTCGTACCGCGGGATGCGTCCCGTAATACTCACCGTTGATGAACGGGCCCGTGTCGCGCAGCGATTTGTCGCGCAGCCACCCCAGTTCCACGTACTTGCGTGTGTTCAAGAAGTCGAAGAGGACGTCTTCGTACGCCGCTACCGACATGCTCCTGGGAAGCGGCAATTCGGCCGGTTGTCCCCAATCTTGCCGTTCGCCGTTCCGTCCGTTTGGCTCCTTCTGTGTTGGCTCCTTCTGTGTTGGCTCCGCCGGTTCGGCACCCGCTGCGATGATGGCGAACCGCCCACCGCTAGCAATCACGATGGCCGCTGCAGCCAGACAAAGCACCATGATGCGACGTAACGGGGGCAAGACGTTTTCTCGGACTGATTGCGTTGTGGAGTGAATTTGAGCCCCGTATCGAATTTGTCTCATCGCGCGGTACACCTCTATTGACTCGATAGCCGTGGAGAAACTCCAATTATGATCCAACGGTTCCCCAGCGAAAACCTGTTGTTGTGGCATGCTAACAGGTCTACGATAGTCGGGGCAAGGTTAGCTACCGCT
>JAGQPD010000082.1 GCA_020426865.1 Planctomycetales bacterium | reverse complement strand
CGCGCGCGGAGAGGCTATCTTCCGCCGCAAAGACCTCAACTGCATGAAATGTCATAGTATCAATCGAGCCGGCGGACAGATTGGACCTGATCTCAGCGCCGTCGGCGGTTCGTCGCCCACCGAGTATATCGTCAGTTCCATCCTGAATCCGAATCTGGCGGTGAAGGAACAATACGCCACTCGTATTTTCTACCTGGAAAGCGGTAAACTGCTGACCGGTATCGTGGTCGATCGGGACGATGTGCGAGTCGCCATCCGCGATGCCCACGGACAGACCGTCACGATACCGGTTGCCGATATCGATGAAGAGGCCGAAGGCCAAACGTTAATGCCACAGGGATTGACCAAGTTTTTGACAAGTGATGAGGTGATCGATCTGGCCAAGTTCGTCTCCGAATTAGGGAAACCTGGTCGCTATGGGATTCAGCACGACAAGACGATCCAGCGTTGGCAAGTGCGGTTGCATCCGCCCCGTGAATTGACCGCTGAGGTACCGCATCTGGAATCGTTACGACAGTATGTGTTGAATTCCGATGGTCAAGACTGGCAATCGGTCTATGGTACCGTATCCGGCGCGCTGCCATTGCCGGAGTTGCGGGGCGATGCCAATGTCGTCGGTGCGGGCGAGTCGCCCTTGGAACAGGTTGCAATTCTGCGTGGGGAGATCAACGTGAAAACGGCTGGCCCGTTGACGATTCATATCGACAGTTCAGCGTCGTTCCAGAGTTGGTTTAACTCCGATGAGCAGCATGATCGCACTCAATATACCGTTTCCGCGGCAGCGGGAAATCACTATCTGATTGCACGTGTTGTGCTGCCAGTGTCACCGGAGGGGTACTTTCGCCTGCACATCACCACGCCGGACGGATCGCCCGCCGAATTTGAAATCGTGGCTGGTAGCTAAGCTGCGAAAGAAGTTTGCTGTTCATCCTGCCCTTATTGAATACCTCGAGGTTCGAGGTATTAGCCGGTCATACGCGCAGTTCTTCTTGATCTCCGTCGGTATCCGGGTAACGATCGCGGATCGGTTGAATGACGTCTGCGATGAACTCGTCGACCTGCTGGGGCGCTCGGCCGACAAACTGTGCTGGGTTGAGCATTTCGTGGATGTTGATTCCAGCGAAGGCGGGGTCCAACTTGAGGCGTTCGATCAGATCGTTGGGTTTGCCTTCTCCCTTGATTGCTTGCGTGGCGGCGAGACTATGTTGCCGGATGCGTTCGTGGAGGACTTGTCGGTCGCCACCGTTGGCGACAGCTGCCATCATGATATTTTCAGTGGCCATGAATGGCAACTCCTCACGCAATCGTCGATCGACGACCTGTGGGTAGACGAAAAGTCCGCGTGCGATGTTGGCATAGATGATGAGGATCGCATCGATAGCCAGGAAAGCTTGCGGCAGGACGAGGCGTCGGTTGGCGCTATCGTCGAGCGTGCGTTCCATCCATTGGGTGGCGAGCGTTTGTGCGGGGCTGGATTGCAGGCTGATGACGAAGCGAGCCAGCGCGCAAATGCGTTCGCTGCGCATCGGGTTGCGTTTGTAGGCCATGGCGGACGATCCGATTTGGTCCTTCTCGAATGGCTCGTCGATTTCGCGCAGATGGGCCAGGAGGCGCAGGTCGGTGGCAGTCTTATGGGCGGACTGTGCGATTCCCGACAGCACGTCGAGAACCTGGGCATCGATCTTGCGGGGATACGTCTGGCCCGTCACGGCGTAGGTGTTTTCGAATCCCAGCTTTTTGGCGACAAGCTGTTCCAATTGTACAACGCGTGAGTGGTCGCCTTGAAAGAGTTCCAGGAAACTGGCTTGAGTACCGGTGGTTCCTTTGACGCTGCGCGCGGCAAGTTGCTTCAGGCGGTGTTCGATTTCGGTCAGATCGAGCGTCAGGTCGTAGGCCCACAGGCAGGCACGTTTGCCGACGGTGGTGGGTTGGGCCGGCTGAAGATGCGTGAAGGCCAGGCATGGGGTGTCGCGATACCGGATGGCAAAGTCGGCCAAATGGTTGATGACAGCGACCAGGCGTTTGCGGACCATTTCGAGTCCTTCGCGCAGCAGGATCAGATCGGTATTGTCCGTTATGAAGCAGCTGGTAGCGCCCCAGTGGATGATGCCGCGAGCGGACGGGCACACGTCACCGAAGGTGTGAACATGAGCCATCACGTCATGCCGTAGGCGACGTTCATGTGTGGCCGCCGCAGAAAAATCGATGTCATCGAGATGGGCGCGCAATTCGTCCAGTTGCTGGTCGGTAATCGGCAGTCCCAGCTGTTGTTCGCTTTCGGCCAATGCCAACCACAGGCGGCGCCAGGTGCTGAACTTGCGTTGTGGCGACCAAAGCCGGCTCATTTCGCGCGAAGCATAACGGGCGATCAACGGATTATCGTACTCGTCGAAACGAGACTCGGCAGGCGGACTCATGCGTTGCTTAACTCCCACTGGTTGGCTGCATATTGGTCTGTTGGCTACATATTGTGTTGGCTACATGTTGGTAAGATCATCGATGCCGCCAGGTCCGATAAGTTCGTCGAGAGCGGCGGCGACTTGGGCTGCGTGTTCACGTGTCTGTCCGTAGACGCGGCAAATGCGGTGGCTTACCGGCAGATGACGAAACAGGTGATTGTCTCGAAGCGGCCGGACTCGTTGATGGGCAGCGTCGAACAGAAAATTCTGATCGCGTGCCGGGCCACGCGTGTGAGGTCGGTAAATGTGCCGCGGCATATTGATGCGCAAGGGTATGTCGTGGAGTTCGGCGGGCAATTTCTGGCGCAAGCGTCGATCAACGAGTTGTTCGTCACTAAAAATACTGCTCTGTTCGGAAGCCCCTTCGGGAAACACCAGTGTGCGTTGACAGAGCATTTTCCAGGGAACTTCGCGATTCAAGAGCCGCATCCAACGCTCTCCTAACTCGCGTTTCCTCACGTCTTTGCTATTGGCCCAACGGGATACGTCAACGAGCAAGGACCATTCTGTGAGGTCGCGATACGCGTGGAGGTCGTCCAGCGGTGATGCCCGCAGGATCAGCTCGTGGCCCTCCGCAAATAGATCAGCGAGGGACAAGTCAATGGCACGCACCGTGCGGTGGAAGTAGATGGCACGGAAGAGTTCCGCTCGGACCGTCATGAATCGCAATAATGCATCCATACCGCGATCATGGATCGTCAGTCCGTGCTCGGTGAAGAACGAATAGTGCCACAACCGATCGATGTCGAATGCCTGCACACTATAACCGGACATGTAGGCATCACGAAGGACAAAGTCCATGTTATCGATGGTGTAGATTCCGCTGAGCAAACTGCGCAGAAGCTTTAACCATTTGGGGGGAGCCTGCGGTTCGTCCGTGGCAGCATTGCTGGCATCCTTGGGGCGTTGGATCAGCCAGGCGATTTGTTGGGGATCGAGCTGTTCGGAATCGGCGAGATGTGAGTTTGGGCTGCGACGGATGCCGCGAATGATGTCACCCAGCTCATGCTCAATGACATGTGCGCCGACGCTTTCGTGTGTCAGGCCGAATCGTTGCAAGCAGTGATCGTCAAAGAAATGGCCAAAAGGGCCGTGCCCGACATCGTGCAATAGGCCGGCCAAGCGAAGGAGCGATTCCACGTAGCCCCGGCTGGGTACGTCGGGGCAGATCTCTTGCAGGCTGGGATAGAGTCGTTCGACAGCTTGGCTGGCCAGGTGCATGGCCCCGAGGACGTGTTGGAACCGCGTATGTTCGGCGGTGGGGAAAACGTACCAGGCGGTCTGGAGCTGATGGATTTGTCGCAGGCGCTGCAACCACGGGTGGTCGATTAGCTGACGTTCGGTGATTTCATGATCAGCCGGCCGCCCTCGATCGGTGAAGGCAATGTAACGGTGGATGGGATCGTGGCTCAAACTGACGGCATCGTTTTGGAACATGGATTGGATTATCGCGGCAGTGGTAAAAACTTCCCAGGGGGGCAAGAAACACGGGGAAAGGGGGGGAAAAGATTGACCAGGGTGGACCGAACCCGTAGATTTTACGCAATCGAGAGTACTTATTCAGGTTGCCTCGTTTTGCTAGAATTTGAGCGTTTATAGGTTTTATTCCGGAGACGTGGAACGAGCGGAGTCGGTGATGTCGTCAGAGGTCGCACTTGAAGGCAATTCGAAATGCCGATACCCAGCTTAAAGGGATAAAGGCATTCCCGCTCGCTGCAACCGCCCGACCCATCAATATGAAGTTGCGTTTGAACGCACAATCTGCGGCCACACACCCGACGTGGACCGAGAAGGAGTAACGCTGTGGTAAAATTCGTCGACCAACTTTGCCTGTACTGTGCAGGTCTGACGCTGCTTGTGACCTTTGCTGCTGATGCTCGGTCGGCGCCCCGTGCCGATCAATTGTGGCCGTCGACGACTAAGGGCTACGTCTCGGTGCCGGATATCTCGGGCTTGGAGGCGAGCTGGAATCGAACGCAGTTAGGGCAGTTGGTTGCGGATCCGGCGATGAAGCCGTTTGTGGAAGATTTGCGCGAGCAAATGAAGGCAAAGATGGACCAGACGGGCGATCGTTTGGGGGTCACGATCGACGATCTGCGTTCGGTCTGTTCGGGCGAGGTCAGCTTTGCCGCGATTGAACCCAGTTCTGGGACGCAGAAGCACGCGATGGCCGTAATGGCCGACACGACCGGGCACGACCAGGAACGGGTGGCTTTACTCAGCAAGATCGACGCGGCAATGCACGATCGGTTGGCGGTTTCGAAGCAAACGAAGATGGGTGACACAGCGGTCACGACCTATTCCGTACCGGTGAAGAAGGGGTCACGAAAGACGTTTGACGTCGTTATCTTTGTACATGACGATGTTTTGGTAGCGATTGACAGTGATCGCGTGGCACAGGACATCCTGGAACGATGGGGGAAGAGTGACGTCGCCAGCCTGGCGACCTTGCCTGCCTATCGCGCGGTAATGGAGCGGTGTGCTGGCGAGGCAGGTGAATTAGCGTCGCAATTGACTTGGTTTGTCGAGCCGATTGGATATTCATTTGTCGCCCGCGAAGCCGCTGGTGGACGTAAACGCCGCGGACCGGACATCCTCAAGGCGCTTGCGAACCAGGGGTTCGACGCGATCCAAGGAGTCGGCGGATTCGTCAACGTTGCAACCGACGAGCACGAACTACTGTATCGTGTTTTTGCTTATGCTCCCCCGGTCACCCACAAGAACAACGACCAAAACCATGGCCGATTCGCCGGTGCTGCGCGGATGTTGGATTTCCCCAACGACGCTGAGCTGATTCCCGCAGAATTCGTTCCCGCCAAATTGGCTTCGTACTGCACGTGGAATTGGAAAATGCGCGAGGCCTTTGAATACGCCGGTTCGCTGGTGGATGAAATAGCCGAGCCTGGCTTCTTCGAAGAGATGCTGGCTGGGTTGATGGACGACATGCAATTGAACGTCCGCGAAGAATTCGTGCGCCATCTGGGTGATCGGGTGGTTCTCGTTACCGACAGCGTGTTACCGGTCAGCACCAACAGTGGACGATTCCTGGCGATCATCGAAACGACCGATGCCCAGGCAATGTCGGCAGGAATCGGCAAGGCCATGCAGAACGACGTGTTTGCCCAACGCGTGCAGATCGGTTCTTATGAACTCTGGAAAATCGTCAAAGAAGAGGAGTCCAGCGTGCCGGGATTGGTCGTCGAAAACGAGGCGATTCCCGGAATTGGTGATTCCGAATACGAAACCGAAGAGGATGCTGGTTTCTTGATTCCCGACGGCGGTGCTGTTGGCGTCGTGAAAGGATATCTGGTCGCTTCGTCGCACGTCGAATTCATCGAGGAATTCATCGAGCGAGTTGACGGGAGCGAAAAACTGGCCGATGCCAGTGACTTTCAGCAGGTCAATCACGCGCTAACGAACCTCGGTGCCGACAAGTTGTGCGCCCGGACCTTTACGCGAACAGACGAAGCCTACCGGGTCAACTACGAATTGATTCGCCAGAACCAAATGCCCGACGCTCAAACGATCACCGGAAAACTGCTCAACCGACTGCTTTCCACCGAAAAAGGGGTGCGGCGAACGCAACGAATCAACGGTCGCAAAATGCCCGATTACGACGTTGTGCGACGCTTTCTCGGACCAGCCGGTGCATTCGTCCGCACTGAGTCCGACGGCTGGTATGTCGCCGGTGTGCTTCTATCCAAGGAATCTGCCGCGGTCCTCGTCAACGAACTTCCGACGATCGAAACGGCTGCCGTTCCCGGAAACGGTGAACATACCGAAAACTAAGTTTTAAAGCGGGGTCGGTGAAAGGACTATCGGCCCCCTCGGCCGGTTTGAGTTTGAAAGCGTGCCCAAAAGGGGTTGAGGCGATCGCCACGCAGGCGGACGTCTTCCAGCATCACTGCCAGGTCGGGTTGCCACCCTTCGCGATGGTCCCGGCCGTTGATCGTGATCGTGATCGGACGATCGAAATTAACCAAGTCGGGATGGAGCCAAATTGCAATCTCACCGACACCGGTCGAGATTGATAGCGAGTTATTCGGGCGAACGGCTCCGGTCGTTTCGACGGGTTTTGCACCGCGTGCTGCCGGCCAACCTGTTGGCGGCACGAGCGAGGCATCGGGGAATTTGGCCAGCGAGACCCACCAGAAATAGTTGTTCCAAGTGCGCATGCTTGCCGCGGCGAATTCGCGCGGGAATAGGATTCGGCGTTGCGACTTCATCCATTGAAAAATGTGTTGAATCTCTTCTTGAAAATGTTCGTGCCCGCGTCCGCGATATTCCACGACGACGACGTCAAACCCAGACTTGGTAAGATAGCGATCCAATTCCCGTGCGTTGCGGGACATTTTGTCACCGTCCATCTGTCCGGCGACGAAGTACATTGGCAGCGCGCGGACGTTCTCCCAACATCGGGCGATGTACATCGGGGCGTCGTTGGTCAGGTATTGTGAAACGGCGACGATGGGAATCACTCCGGCCCACGAATCGGGATGGCTGACGGCCAAGTCCCACGCTGCATCGCCCCCCATGTCATGGCCGCTCAAAAAGATGCGGTCGGTGTCAATCGCCAATCGCTTGCAGGCGTCGCGGACGGTGAACAATACTTGCCGGTGTTCCTCGACGCTGAATTGGTAACGTTTTTGTGACGAGTCTGCCCATTCGGGAGCGATCACGATGTATCCGTGGCGAGTTGCCTGGCCCAGACGCATTCGCATGCGGTCCGAATAGGCACCGGCCCACCAATCGACCATCAGGTGGGGCGTGGTCCCCAGACCATGCAGTGTGATCACGGTCGGGTAGCGACGGCCAGGATCGTAGTTGGGGGGCAATTGCACGAAGTAGCCCACCGGACGACTCCCTTCCTTAACAGGGACTTGTACATGGAAGTATCCCTCCGGCGACAATTGTGTGTCTTGTGGTTCCGGTGTGTCGGCGGCTGCCTGTTGCTCACCGTCGTTGGCCGGCGGTGCCTGCTCCCGCGTTACCGAGATCTTTGCCGGTGCAACGGCAATTCCGTCCATCGGCCACTGCGGCGCCATGTTGCTTAGCAACTTGGCAACCATTGCCGGTGTGCCCCCCTCCAGGCTCTTGATTTGATCGAGAATCTGCTGTCGTTCCAACGACTGGTCCGTCGCCAGATTCAGATACTCGCGCACCAGTCGCCGAACGTCGTATAACGACAGGGTTACGGCCATATTGTCCGTCGCCTCCCCGGCTCCCAAAAGCGACCCGCTGATGGCGAGCGAGAGTTTCTGTTCGGGGATCATGTTGGGATCGTCCGACAGACGAAGGAAATCGGCGAACCGCCCGAGCGTGTTGAAGTTCAACCCGGTCAAGATGTCTTCGCAGGCTTGTGCGACGCGATCGCGTTGTTGTCCCGCTTCCAATTGCTCGATGTTCGTTTTCAACAATTGTCGCACACGCTCGCCGTCCTGCGCCTTGCGTTCGTATTCAGAGAGCAGTTCGCGCAACTCCAAACGTGCTTCTTCGGCGATGTCATCGGTAGGAAAGTCCTGCAACCAGCGGACGACCAACGCATGCTGTCCCGCATCACGTCGCAAGCGGATTTCGCGCAGCCATTGCTGGGAACTCAATTGCCGCAACTGCAAGATCTGCTTCTTCAGGTCAGCCAGTTCAGGAAACTGCTTGATCGCGTCCTGCAACTCTTCCAAGGCGTCACGATATCGCTCGGATTGCAATAGCAAACGTACCACGCTAAGTCGCGCATCGGCATCACCCTGGTCCAAGCCGGTTCGCAGGATCTCACTGAGCGTCTGCCGCGGAATCGAACTCGTGGCGATCCGCATGTCCCAGACATAGGATTGTCCCGGTAGCTGGAGACCCTGGACGCGAGTGGAGATGGGAGTGATTTCCGTGATCCCCTGCATGACCTGGATCGGTCCGCCGCCGCTCATCATCGAGAACGTTCTGCGTCCCCATTTGTCGAACGGCGTGATCGACAAGATCGGGCCGACGATGTTGATCTGTTTCCCACTGGTGGCAACGCGTTGACGAATGCGGATCTTCTCCACCGGCGGCGCCGCCCGATCGGGTGGCGATGCTACCATCCAAGTGTTGAAGAATGTGCGAGTCAACTCGTTGTCGACCACGACGATGGGAGCGACGTCGACCTCACCCGCACCCGCCTTGGGAGCCAAAGGGTTCTCGCCAATGCTCGAGATCTTGCTCGCGTCTCCCGAAACAAGCAGGCCGTTCTTCAACAGGAATTCCGCCGATCGAGCCGCCGACGGAGCGGCCACCGTCACGAGCATGATGCTGCCGCAAACGTAGCAGAAAACGCGGAGTCGCTGTGCAACCATTGCTCGACTCGCTTGCCATCGATCATTCATGCCTTTTCGCCCCTGTTGCCATGTCGAATGCACCTGCGTCTACCCGAGCACAACGGAACCCCTGGCTACTGGCGTTGCTCGCACCCAAACGCGTTGTCTCTATTGTCGCTTACATCAAGGCGAATCGTCAAACAAACGCATTGACACTCGGCCGGTGATGCCGAAAATAATGGTTTTAGGGACAGCTCTTGGTGGTTCGCCATGTATTTACGCCGTACGCTACAAGTTCTCATGTTCGCCCTGCCTATTGTCGTGGCTGCCGTCGCGGCGTTGGGGGCCGCGACTTCACTGTCCCACGTTATCCACGACCAAACCGCCGCCCGATGGTTGGGGGTGGCGACCATATCCGGACTGGTTGTCCTGGCAATGATTGTGCTGGCGATCGTGGCCACGGTCGGCGCCTATGTGTTGCAAGATCTGGATCGACGCGAGCGGAGTCCCAGACATGACGATTAACCCAGCGCGGTGTGGTGATGACGATTGAATTTGCTTGTCATCAATGTGACCAGCGATTTCGTGTTGCCGACGACAAATATGGCGCTCGCCTGAAGTGTCCCAAATGCGCTTCGCAGCTGACCGTGCCGTCGCGAGAGATCGGGGCTACGCAGATCGCGGTACGGAACGCCAATCGTGTGCGTCAACATACCCATAGCGTCGAATCACCGAGTTCCGCAACGGTTCCCCCAGACGCCACGCAGGGCCCGCCTCCGTTGCCCGTCATGTCCGTAACTCCCGCGGCGATCGGGAGTGTCGCACCCAACATCGACATTCACGAACGCGCTGAGCGAGCGTTGGCGATCGATCCGACGCGAGTTTCCGTCCCCCGACGTGTGATCTATGCGCAAGGAATCTTGTTGGTCGTCGTGCCATTGATCACGTTCGCACTAGGAACATGGTTTGGGTTGTTGCTTAGCCGAACCGCCGATACCGCTCAAGCGGTTGCGGGTCCGTGCGAGTTCACAGGAAGGATTGTCCTATTGGACGACCGGATGGGTACCACAGCCGATCGGGGCGCTGTGGTGCTGCTCGTTCCGCAGGACGATCGACCGGAACAGCGGCTGCCAGTGGACCGTTTGAAGACCGGCGAACCACGGCTGCAGCCTGACGAGTTGGAATTCCGGGCGTTGCAGGTATTTGGTGGCGGATACGACGTCGCGGATATCAACGGCGAATTTCGCGTTCGTCTTCCGGTCCCCGGGAAATACTATTTGTTGGTGATCTCGCGCAATGCGACGCGACCACGGCATTTGGCACCGACACCGCAGGAGTTGGCGGGCATTGGACGTTACTTTCTTCCGGCGATCGATCTACTGGGGGACCAGGATTATAAGTGGGAGCCGATCGAG
>JAGQPD010000081.1 GCA_020426865.1 Planctomycetales bacterium | reverse complement strand
TCGCGAGGTTCCTGAGCAAGGATCCGATTGGGTTTGGGGGCAGCACGTGGAATTTGTACGTATACGGCGACTCAACTCCGCTGGCCGCTGTCGATCCGTCTGGTCTCTGGTCCTTTTATGAATGTTTGCGGCGTCAAACGGCCTCATGTGGCGTGCTTGTTGATGTGTCTTGCTTACCTGAGTGTATAGCGGTATGCATGGCGGACGATGCCATTTCCTGGCTGCCGATAGGATACTTTGGAAAACTGGATTGTAAGGACTGGTGTGTAATCAAAAGTTCGTATCCCCAGACTATAGTGGGTTGCGCGGTCTTCGCGTACGCAGTCTGTGCTGCGTACAGTGTTTATCAATAGGTGCGTTCCGAGAGGAGGTTTGTCGGTGATAGGCACATCGAGAATATCAATTGAAAAGTTGTTCGTCGTGTTTTGTGTTTCGATTACACTTCTCACCGTCATAAGCATGTGTCTCTTCCCTCACGAATATGCAAGGCATGTGCTCGAGTTCTTTTCATCGAAAGTACAGTTTTAGGTACGGTATTATCTTGCGAGATGGACTGGCGGACTCCTTGGCAGCTGAGCAGTGTTAGCCAGATATGCTCGCGAATGACGTCAGTGGGCGCATGGCCGGAGCTCGATTAGTAGAACACAATTCGATGAGGACGACGTCGATTGGCACCATTTTTGGCGTTTGCTGGTAGAGCACGGAGGGGGGGCCTTCCTCCTCGTCAAACCGTGTGGGCTGTTTTCCCGCATACTGCGATGCTTTCGACGATGCCTCCCCTCGAAAGTTATGTTCGTCGGTCAGGTCCCTTGCGTCAGACACTGTTGTGCTACCACAAAAAAAAGTCCGCCCAGGGGCATGGAAAAGGTGAATTAATGTCCGTCTCGTTTTTGCGGTTGTTGCCGCCGAACGCATTTGATAATGGTATCACGATTTTGACAAACCGTACGCTTTTGGGGGGCATTCACGGCGGATTATTAGTGTCGATGGTCGATCGGGCGAATTGCCGGTTGCGCCCATTGCAAACGATGGGGGCAGGACACCCCTTGTATATCGCAGGTCGAAGTGGGCTCGCAAGCTCTCCCGGTGGCGTGACAAACCCCCGTGGTATTTTAGTCAAATGGGGACGAAACAACCGCAGTGGAAGGTAGCATTGACGACGAACGTAGGCCGTTTTCGATCTGACACTGTTTCTGAAACTTTCGTTAAGACGCGAGTCTCCAATGGTTCAGGGCGCTATGGAGTGCACGCACCACAACTTCAGCACAATACATTTTGTCCGGCGGGACGCCTCCCAACGCCTCTGCAAGGTGCTCCGCTGTAAGTGCCTCACATTGACGCGTAGTCTTTCGCTCGACGATCTCGGTCAAGACAGACCCGCAAGCAATTGTCACACCGCATCCTTGCGCTTCGAATCCCGCAGCAATTACCATGTCGTTTTCTATCGCCAAATGGACAGTTACGAACGGTGGCCGGCCCTGAAGGTCGCCGGTCCCCATACAACTGGCATTTGGAACGGTGCCACGGTTGCGTGGATCCTGAAAATGGTCCATGAGAATTTCTGTGAATCGTTCCACAACTTGATGTCCCTGAGAAAAAAGGTTATCACCGAGTTGTCGCACACAACAGTGGATCAGGTAGCACAACGCGAACTCAGGATGCCACGCATTTAGGTCGTTCAGCTTGTCATTGTACGGTGCGTTCCGGTAGTGACAAGTAATCGATCAGCCAGGATTCTGCCGATGACGAAACTCAGCATCATTATCGTATCGCACAATGAAGGCGATCTGCTATGGAAGACCGTCAAGTCCTGCTGCGATACGTGCGACGACATCGACTGCGAGATCCTCGTAATTGACGACGCTTCGACCGATAAAAGCATCGACGAGCTTGCTCGGTGCAAGTTGGATGTGAAGGTCTATCCGACACCGTCTCGGCAAGGCCCGTCTCCGAGCAAGGACTATGGGGTATCGGTGGCAAAAGGTGATGTGTTTTTGTTTCTCGATGCGCATTGCAAGCCAGAATCCGGTGCCATCGAGCGGCTACTCGCAGCCAATCATGAAACGGACGGGCAAGCCGCGATAATTCCCAAAATATCGAAGCTCGATGTGGAAGCGTGGGTCAATGACGACTCCTGTGCCGGCTACGGCTATGCGCCACGACTTGCGGATGACATTACGAAATGGGATTGGATTCCCCGGGAAAAACTGAAGAAACGCGGACGCTTTCTCGAGTCGCCGGGCTTCCCAGGTTGTGCGTCCATGATTTCGCGTGGACTTTATGAAAAACTCTGGGGATTCGACCGTGAAATGATGCGATGGGGTGCAGAAGACGTTGATCTTGGACTTAAATGCTGGCTAATGGGGTATCCCGTCCTTACCGAACCAGAAAGCGTCATCGGGCACCGATGGCAGAACACGTTCACATCCTACGTTGTTCCTGAGGAATTTATCCTGATGAATCGAATGCGAACCGCATACAAAAACTACCCCACGGAACTCTGGCGGCGCTGGCTTGGAAAAGTGCGCGTCTCGCGAACCGCAGAGATGTGGCACCGTGCCTGGGACGGCTTTACGCGATTTCGCGGAACGGCCGAAGTAGAACGGATCTATTTGTGTCAGTACGGAAAGCACGACCTTTACTGGTACGGCGAGTATTTTGGGATCATTCTGCCTTGATAATCGGATTGTGCGCAGGCGAAATTGGCTCGAGTTTGGAGAACGACGGCCGCTGGGCTTTGGGATGACACGTTCTGTTTTTGCGCACATAAGTTACTGTTGATCAACGTCAGTAATCCGTCGCCGATCAACTCGGCAAGGCGGCACGAATGGCTTCGTATGTAAAGTGTCCAACAAACCGGTTTCGACTGCGCAAAGAGCCATTGGGAGATTTATCGTATGTTGGCAGTTTTGTCTTGGGTAGAGTGAGGGATTGTAAAACGATCGCTGTTTTGTGACATGAGAAAAAACAGACGCGAAGTTTGACACCACCGTGACAACCGCTACAATGCCGTCTGCGAAACCCACTTTCCTCCTTGATGTGTTTCTCCCTGATTGTTCGGTTGGGGTTTCCCCGCGTTGGTTTTTACGTCACCCAATCCCTCGGGGAGAGTTCTTATGACGACTGCCGCGCCCGTTCCACGACGTCCGAGCACTGGACTTTTGACATCATCGGCCGGACCGTTCGGTATGATCTCGGATCCGGGGTGGTACGCGGGCGGCTTTGGCGGTGACGTCGGGTCGTGCAGTGCCGAGGGAGGATGCAGCACGTGTCCTCCATCAGGTGGGCCGAGTAGCCAACCGACCACGGATCCGACCGGCGGAGGGCAAAACCAAAATGGTACGGCACCAGAGCCGCTACCGGCGCCAAGCGCCGACACTTCGGAAATAAGCCAGATTGAGGATTACGGGCTTTCGCAAGCAAGCGATTTCGTCGGCGCCGCCAGCTTCGGCGGGATGGGTGGGACGGTTGATGCGTCGCGAGGTAACCTGATCCAGCAGTATTCACTGCCGGCAGGCGGGACGTTAGACCCGGTGGTTGTGCTCAGCTACAACAAGGACTTTCGTGGAAATACCAGCGAATATCCCGATGGCTGGACGAGTAATTACAACCGCTATATCGATTCATCGGCCTCTCCCGATATCGATGTCGTATCGGGAAGTGGCATGGCCTATCAGTATTCAGACACGGGCGATGATTACCTCGTTGCACCAGATTTTGCCACGAATTGGCTAAAAAACGACTCCTCGACCGGCGGTTGGATTGAAACGCAACCCGATGGCTTACAGTATTTCTACGGTTCCGATGGAAAGCTCACCAAGATATCAAATCATCTCGGACACGTATGGACGCTGACCTATGCGTCAAGCAAGCTGAATATCATTACTAATCCCGTAGGCAAGCGCACGTCGTTCAGCTATGACGGCAGTGGAAAGCTCAAGTCTATTCAGGATATTGCCGGTCGACTGACGACGCTAACGGTCGTCAGTAACCAGCTGACCACGATTACCAGTCCTGAACTATGCCAGACGCAGTTCAGATATGCTTCGACCGGGTCTGGCACGATTCTGCAGGCCCGCGTCCACCCATCTGGCAACGCTACGACTTACACATATGACGGCAGCGACCGATTGGAAAGCATTAAGTTCCCGGGAGGTGGAATTTCGACCTATAGCTATTCCGGCAACAACGTCGAGTTCACCAATCCGCGCGGAAAGAAAACAACGCTGCTCTACGACGCGGATAAATTGCTGACGGCTGTTGTGGACGCTAATGGTGACCGCACTAGCCTCACCTGGGACGGCAAACTGATCAGAACGGTAAAGAACCCGCTTGGCAAGGTAACAACATTCAACTATTCGGGTGGTTTTACAGAGGCCATCCGGTTGCTGCAGAGCGTGGAATCACCCCGAGCGACAGGAAGTACAATCGTTTACGATACCGCGCCGCGCCCGGTATCCATCGTGTACGCCGATGAAACGTATTCGTCGATCAATTGGAACGCCACGCATGATCGGGAAGTGGACACAATCGTCGACCAATTGGGAAACAGCAATGGGTTCACTTACAACTCGATGGGAAATATCGAGACCGTGGGCAACGGAGTGGGAGAGACATTTACCTATGCCTATGACGCCGAAGAGCGCCGCGTCGCTGTCGTGGACCCTGACACCTATCGAACCACGTACGCCTACACCGCCAGCGGCCAGATCAATTCCATTAAAAACCCACTTTCGAAGGTCTGGACGATGACGCGGGATGCGATGAACCGTCTGACCGCGAGTACTGATCCCCTTGGAAAAATCACCAGTTACACCTACGGTGCCAATTGCCAGTTAAATACGGTTAAGAATCCCCTTGGTCAAGTCACGACGTATCAATACACCAACCGCGATCAGCTTGAAGTAACCATTGACCCGCTGGGCCTCCGTACCACGTATAGCTACAACCTGGCCGGTAGCCTCGAGACAATCAAAAACCCGCTAGGGCAAGTGACTACATATGTGTATGACGATGCACAACGGCGCATCGGCACTGTCAATCCGTTGGGCTTCCGGACGACTACCACCTACGACGCAGCGGGTCGTCCCGTGGAAATGCGTGATCCCCTCGGCAACATAACCACAACTGTCTACAACGACGCCGGTCAAATCATCGCCAGCGTTAATCCAGAAGGCGAGCGCACCACGTTCACGCTGGACCTGAACGGTCGAATTACGGAAACAGAGAATCCAGAAAACCAGGTGACAACCAATGTTTACGACGATGCAGGCCGACTCGTATCGACAACCGACGCCAATGGGGATACCACGACCTACACCTATGACGATGCCAATCGTATTCTGACAGTAGAGGACGCACTGGGGCAAATTACTCAAACGCACTATGACAATGTGGGACGGATAGATGCGACGGCGAACCCTCTGCTGAAACGCACAACTTTTATCTACAACGAGGCGGGCTACCGCGTGGCAGTGATGAACCCACTCGGTCGAATTACGACGACGAACTACGATGCCGACGGTAGGGTTGCTTCCGTTGAAGATCCCTTGAACCATATCACGACTACGGTTTACGACAGTGCTGGCCGCGCGGTTGCTTCAATTAACCCGCTTAGTCTGCGGACGACATTCGCTTACGATTCTGCCGGGCGGCAGATCTCCGTAAAGGATCCGCTGGGCCGCCTTGCAACAACCGTGTATGACAACGCGAACCGCGTTGCGGCACAGGTTAACCAACTGAATACTCGCACAAC
>JAGQPD010000080.1 GCA_020426865.1 Planctomycetales bacterium | reverse complement strand
TTGTGATCCAGCGGTTTGATGTGGAAGGGGAGTCGGCCGAGGTCCGCGTGGCGTTGTTCCGAAAGACGACCGACGAGACGATCCGGTTGATCCACAAGTTGCAGACGCAATTTCCTGAATGTCAGTTTTCTTACGTGAATCTTGAGTCGACGATCTAGCGGATTGATGTAGGCCGGGCGCCACCAGACGCAGCGGCGCCGACCGAATCTATGCACTGGTACCAAGACATGTCAACTTTAACAATCGTTGACGAAACGGAGCAACGCAGCGACTTGGCATCGCGAATGGAGATGAAATTCGTATTGCCGTCGCGTGACTTGCGAATGGTCCGCCGGATTGTGGGCCAGAATTGCCTGCCGGTACAATATGGCACAGGGATCTCGACGGTACGCAGTATCTACTTTGACAACGCAACGTTGTCTGCCTGCAACGCCAACATCGCCGGGGACAGCCAGCGGCAGAAACTGAGATTCCGCTGGTATGATTCCCCACGTCCCCATCGCGATTTTTTTGTCGAGATCAAATGGCGACGAGGGTTGCTGACGGGAAAGCATCGTCTGCGGGCTCACAGTGAAGCCGACTTGAGCCAGTTGGCAGTCCACGACATTCGCGACGAAGTCGGCCAGCAATTGCCGGCAGACTATCAGGGAATTTTCTTGCGTTATCCCGACTCGGTGGTCCTGGTGCAATACCGCCGCGAACACTTTGTTTCGCGGGACGGCCAGTCGCGTGTCACTTTGGATTATGATCTGGTGTTCTACCGCCAGAATCCCCGTCAAAGAGTATCGGCACGATTCGGACATCGCTGGAGCGACTATTTCGTGCTGGAAGTGAAGACGCGCCCGGATATGGCATCGGTGCGAAAGTCGCTGCTTTTTCCGCTCCATCCACGTTGGTCCCGTTGTTCCAAATACGTGACGGCCTGCCAGAGTTGCGGACTGGTCTAGTCGGCGACTCAGCCGACTACTAACGATTCGCAACGAGACACGTTATGATGGTGATATCGTTGATATTGTCGATGCCGTCGACGCGGGGGAAATTTGCGAGCCGAACCATCCACGAGTGCCTAAGCAGCTGACTTCATGGAATACGAACAACACGCCACACCGAGCTTTTTGGGAGACGAGCGGCAGCGGCAATCGGGTCTGTTACTGCATGTGACGTCGTTGCCCTCACCGCATGGGATTGGAGACTTGGGGCCGCAAGCTCGTCGCTGGGTCGACTACTTGCACGATGCCCAGCAGCGTTGGTGGCAGATATTGCCGGTCAGCCCGATCGGTCCTGGGAATTCGCCTTACGAACCGTTGTCGACGTTCGCCGGCAATGTTCTGTTGATCAGCCCCGACGACTTGGTGGCAGAGGGTTTTCTGGCGGCATCGGACATTGAACATTCACCGTTGCCCAACGAGGTCGTCGACTTCGACGCAGTCCTGAATCTCAAGCTGCCGCTGCTGCAGAAATCGCACGAGACTTTTCTTGCGCGGAAGTCGAGCCATTGGAACGACGAATTCTCTTCGTTCTGCCACGAACATGCCGGTTGGCTGGACGACTATGCACTCTTCTATGCCCTGCACGACCGCATGGGAACGCGCACTTATCTCGACTGGCCGGACGAATTGGTCAATCGGGACCAGGCCGCCATGGATCAGTGGCGTTGTGAACTGGCGGGTGAGATCGATGCTTGCCGGTTCCGGCAGTTTTTGTTTTTTCGCCAGTGGCGAAAACTGAAGGAATATGCACGAGCGAAGGACGTGCAGATCATCGGCGATTTGCCGTTTTTTGTGTCACCGAACTCATCGGATGTGTGGGCGCATCCCGAGCTGTTTCTATTGGATGAGCGACGACGCCCGATATTTCGTGCCGGGGTCCCTCCCGATTATTTCAGCGAGAATGGTCAACTGTGGGGAAATCCAATCTACGATTGGTCGGCCATGGAAAACGCCGGTTACCGCTGGTGGATTGAGCGCATTCGGCATTTGCTGCTGCAGGTGAGTCTCATCCGTTTGGATCATTTTCGCGCGTTTGCCGCGGCTTGGCATGTCCCTGCGACGGCCGAAACAGCGAAGGACGGCGAGTGGCGGGAAGGTCCCGGGGCTGCGCTGTTCCACGTTCTGCACCAGGCGTTGGGAGCGTTGCCGTTCATTGCGGAAGATCTGGGATTGATCACCAAAGACGTGCGAGAATTGCGGGACGCATTTCATTTTCCCGGCATGCGAGTTCTTCAATTCGCGTTCGACGGAACAGCCGAAAATCCATTCCTCCCCGCTCGATATACGGTCAATTCAGTCGCCTACACCGGCACGCATGACAACAATACAACTCGTGGATGGTATCAAAACCTTGACGACGCGATGCGCCAAGTTGTGTGGCAGGTGCTGCAGCACGAGGAATTGCCCGAAAGCGACGTCGCACACTTGTTCATGGAAATGATGTGGCAATCGCGCGCAGCCCTGGCGATTGCTCCATTGCAGGATCTTCTGAATCTGGGCGCCGAAGCCCGAATGAATGTGCCGGGGGAAGCCGAAGGGAATTGGTTGTGGCGATGTCCTCCGGATATTTGGGAATCGCCACATTGGCAGTCATTGCGCCAGATGACCGTCGACGCAGGGCGTGCGGCACCGTTGCTACACGATTAGCATCGCATCACCGTAGCTGAAAAAACGGTACTCCTGCTCGATGGCCTCTTGATAGGCCCGCCGCATCAACTGGTCGCCACCAAAGGTGCGGACCATCACCAGCAACGTGGATCGTGGCAGGTGAAAATTGGTCATGAGCGAATCGACGACCTTGAATCGATAAGGCGGCCGAATGAATAGATCGGTCTCCCCCTTCCACGCCGAGAGGACACCTTTGGACGCCGCGGCCGATTCCAACACCCGCACCGATGTTGTACCGACCGCCACGACACGACCACCCGACTCACGACGCTCAGCAATCCGCCGGGCCGCGTCACGCGATACTTCGCACCATTCGGTGTGCATAATGTGCTCGTCCAGCGTCGCGGTAGCGATCGGTCGAAACGTGCCCATCCCGACATGCAAGGTCACGCGGCAGATTTCCAGGCCCCGATCACCCAACTGCCGCAGGAGTTCATCGGTCAGGTGCAGGCCAGCCGTCGGAGCGGCTACCGATCCCGGACGTTTTGCGTAGACGGTTTGATACGTCTGGCGGTCGGCCTCAACCATCTGTCCGTGGCGAATGTAATGTGGCAGCGGGACCCGGCCGACTCGCTGCAATAAATCGAACGGCAGCACATCTTCGTCTTGATCCTGAGGCTGAACGATCCATTCACCACCAGGCATCTTGGCGACCATTCGCAAAGAAAACGCGTCGCGCATCTCCAAGTCCTGCAGGACAATCTCGTCACCGGGTTGTAGTTTCCCGCGGGTCTTGCAAAGGATCCGCCAAAGATTGTGCTCATCGCTTTCAAGAAACAGCCCATGCCAACGACCGCCCGTCGTTTGGCGATAGCCGACCAGCTTCGCAGGAATGACGCGTGTGTCATTGATGACGAGCACGTCCTCTGGCCGCAACAGATCCGGCAGATCACGTACGTGCTGATGCTCGATTGACCCGGCCTGGCGGTCGACCACCATCAGTCGCGCATCGATGCGATTGTGGAGCGGAAACTGCGCGATCCGTTCGCTTGGAAGTCGGTAATCGTACTCGTCGGTATTGGCCATATTTGGGGATTCCCAGGGGAGAAAACTAGCGTTCTCGCAGCTTAGAGTGGCCGTGACGTTCGCAACAGCCCCACTCCCTGATTGAAAGTGCAAAAAAATCTTTTTGCTCAGATTTTGCCCCCACAGTTCGGAAGCATTGTGCCGCAACGACTTACGAAGTTCCAGGGAATTTATACCGGGGTGGATGTGGTGAAACGGTAGTTGACGGGGGAGAGAATTGGGTTATGCTGGGGGCTCAGTGGTGATTATTGGTGAGAATTGGTGATTCATGTTGCTGACCGGGACGTATCGACGGTCGGTGGACGACAAGCAGCGGGTCGCGATCCCCAAGCGGCTTCGCGACGCCCTGAAGGCGAGTTGCTCCGGCAGCTCGTCAGGATCCGCCGACAAAGACGCGTTGTACATCGCTCCGGGCACGGATGGATCGCTGGCACTTTACACGGAAGGGGCATTTTCCGAGCTCGGCGCCCGATTGGCTCAGGGATCGCCGGCGGGACAGGAGGTGCGGGCCTTCAGTCGGTTGTTCTATTCGCAGGCCCAGCGCGTGGAGATGGACGGCCAAGGGCGGTTTCGGATTCCGCCGGAACTGTTTGGACTGGCCGGGTTGGGTGGCGAGGTCGTTTTGGTAGGAGTACGGGACCACATGGAACTGTGGGATCCTGCGAAATGGGAAAAGTATTTGGAGGAGAAACAACGGCAATACGACGCGATCGCCGAGCGAGCATTCTCGCAGAACGGGCCATCGACGGCGCCACCCGCGCCACCGAATTCCGCGCCGGCCGGCCAATAGGGCTCGGTCAGCCGGACATCGAGTGGCGGCCGTGCAACGCGAGGCTTGATGTCCGCGCGAACGTGTTGAATTTGCCACCATCGTGCAACGTCCGTCCGTTGTTTGCCTAGCGTGGCGACGGAAGCAGTCCATTCGCGGCCACCGAAAGACTGCTCGCTGTGAACCCAGATTCCCAGCGAAAGCCACGAGTTGTGCTGAGAGGAAGCAGACAATTGCAGACAGGTACCGAAGAGGGTGCCTCAGCATCATCTCGTTACCAGCAGACACCCCCACCGGAGACATGGACCGTCTCCGGGGGTCGCCTTGCTCTGGATCGCGATCGTGCCGTTCGCTGTTCGGCAAAGTCCCACGGCTGTCCCCAGCCGTATCGCGGCAACGCCGCAACGCATGACGCGCTGGCGTAGAACACCCGTACGCCACTTCGTCGTGCTCGATCGATCCAGAAGGCCGTCCAGGCCCTTGGCCCGGAGGGCCGCAACAACCTCTGCCGGTGGCGCAGCCACCGGTGGCATGCTCCCCTGCGTCCCAGGCCCGGAGGGCCGACACACATACGTCAACGCTGCGTTCGCAGATGCCGCGAGCGTGTGAATATGGACGCCAGTGGCAAAACGAGATGAATAGGCCAGACGCGCGATGA
>JAGQPD010000079.1 GCA_020426865.1 Planctomycetales bacterium | reverse complement strand
GATCGAAGAGAAGATCGACATTCCCTCGAGCCGCAAAGACGATTTTCGTCGCGAGATCATGAATTACATCGGTGCCTTGTCCATTGACGGCAAGACGTTTGACTATAAAACGAACGAACGGCTCTACAAGGCGCTGGAATTGAAACTGTTCGAAGATCAAAAAGATACGATCAAGTTGACCAGCCTGGTGTCGAATGTTGTCGACGCCGACACGCAGGCCAAAATCGATGTTGTCAAGGGACGGTTGATTCGCGATTACGGATATGACGAAGAGAGTGCCACGGATGTGTTGAATTACGTGGCGAGTATTTTTGCGCGGGGTGACGCGAAAGACCGCGGATAATGTGACCGCGACAATTTTGAATATGCCCGGTGCCAGACCAATCCACAGGGACATTTGCCAACGATGCAGCTGACGAAGATCCAACGCGACGAAAGCCGCTTCAACGAAATCGTGCGGGGACGAATCCGCAAGGATTTGCGCAAGTACGTGACGCACGGCGAAATGATGGGGCGCAAAGGACGCGACTTGGTGAGCATCCCGCTTCCACAGCTCGACGTTCCCCATTTCCACTACGGGGATAATGGATCAGGCGGCGTTGGCCAGGGGGACGGTGAGATTGGCCAGCCGGTGGGAAAGGGTGACAGCGATTCCGGTACCGGTTCGGCCGGTTCGGACCCCGGCGCGCATGTCCTGGAAGTGGAAGTCACGCTCGAAGAACTTGCCGCCATGTTGGGCGATGAATTGGAATTGCCACGGATTCAGCCGAAGGGTCAAGCCACCATCGCGGAAGAGAAGACGCGGTACGACAGTATCCGACGCACAGGCCCCGAATCCCTGCGCCATTTCAAACGGACTTACGTCCAGGCACTGAGGCGACAGATTGCCACCGGAAGCTACGACGTTATCAAACCGAAGGTGGTACCGATTTCGGAGGACCGCCGTTATCGCAGCTGGACCAGCGTGCCGCTGCCGCAGGCGAACGCGGTCATTGTTTACATGATGGATGTCTCTGGATCCATGACGGACGAACAAAAAGAAATCGTCCGAACGGAATCGTTTTGGATCGATACTTGGCTGCAAAGCCAATACGACGGATTGGAACGTCGATATATCATTCACGACGCTGCCGCTCGAGAAGTGGACGAACACACTTTTTATCATACCCGAGAAAGTGGCGGAACTCGCATCAGCTCGGCCTATAACGTGGCCGCGAACCTGGTTCGAGAGAGCTTTCCGGTCTCCGAGTGGAACATCTACTTCTTCCAGTTTTCTGATGGCGACAATTGGGGGGAAGATAATGAACAGAGTCTTAGAATTCTGCGCGAACACCTGCTTCCCAGCTGCAATCTGTTTTGTTACGGGCAGGTGGAAAGCCCCTACGGCAGCGGCGAGTTCCTGCGGTGTTTGGATGAAGCGTTTGGGGATGACGAAGAACGGTTGATACTTTCGGAAATCCGCGATCGCGATGCAATTTATGATTCGATTCGACGTTTTCTCGGGACTGGTAAGTAAAGGGCAGTGACGTTTTCACAGAACAGTGTGTGAGGTCTAGCATGGTTCATCATCCGAAAAAGAATCAACTACAGAGGTTTCACGTGACGCTTGGGCACTCACGTGTCACCGTGTTCGCCAGCAATGAGGCGTCGGCTTTGCAAGTAGCCCGCCAACAGCTGTGCCAGGAAATGCCTCGGATGTGGGATGTGATCGCCGCGACCGATGCCAGTCGCTTTCAGATTACTCCCGTAACGCCACACGGTAACTCACTAAACGCAACGCTTCCGAATTCGTTGGGAAGCTAGCTGGAAAGCCCCGCATCGACGGAGACGCAAACCATGCGAGCGACGAATTTACGAACGCTGCCTCCGGAACTGGTCGCCGTCCAGGACGAAATGGAACAGCTGGCGACACAATACGGGCTCGACTATTTCCCGACGATTTTTGAGGTCGTCGATGTCGATCAGCTGAACGCCATCGCCGCGTACGGCGGATTTCCGACCCGCTACCCGCATTGGCGATTCGGCATGGAATACCGCCGGCTCGCCAAAGGTTACTCCTACGGTTTACAGAAAATCTACGAACTCGTGATCAACAACGATCCGTGTTACGCATATCTCCTGAGCAGCAACAGCTTCACCGACCACAAAATGGTGATCGCTCATGTCTACGGGCATTGCGACTTTTTCAAAAAGAACTACTGGTTCAGCAAAACGAATCGACATATGATCGACGAAATGGCCAATCATGGCAATCGCATCCGTCGATACATGGATCGGTTCGGTCGTGAGGAAGTCGAGCTGTTTATTGATGCGTGCCTCAGCGTCGAAGATCTAATCGATATCCACTCGCCGTTCATCCAGCGAGGCCAGACACCGGCATTCCGCCCCAATCACGACGAAAATCACGAAGAAGATTCCCTGAGCGCCCGTGGCGATCGGTTCCAGGCCAAATCGTACATGGACCGGTTCATCAATCCCCCGCAGGCACTGGCGCGGGAAGCCGAACGCAAACGGGCACAACGCGAGCAGGCGACTAATTTTCCAGACAAGCCAATGCGCGATGTGATGGGGTTCCTGCTGGAGCATGCCCCGCTGAAACCCTGGCAGGTGGATGTGTTGGCCATTATCCGCGACGAGGCCTACTATTTTGCCCCGCAAGGCCAAACAAAAATCATGAATGAAGGATGGGCAACCTACTGGCACACCACTCTCATGACACGTCACGGTTTGGCAACCGGAGGAGATGTCGTCGCTTACGCCGACCATACTTCCGGTACGCTCGCCAGCTCACCCACTCGGTTGAATCCCTATAAACTGGGCGTGGAACTGTTCCGCGATATCGAAGATCGATGGAATCGCGGGTGCCACGGTCGCGATTATGAAGACTGCGACGATATGCTCGCCAAACAGCAATGGAATACGCATGACGGAGTTGGACGAGAAAAAATCTTTGAGGTTCGGGCGATCCACAATGACTTGACGTTCATCGACGAGTTTCTGACGCTTGACTTCTGCAAACGCCATAACCTGTTTTCCTTCGCCTACAACGCGGGCAGCGGTCACTACGAAATCGAAAGCCGCAAGTTTCAACAAATCAAGCAACAACTGCTGTTCAATTTGACGAACCTTGGCCGGCCAATTATCTCCGTCATCGACGGCAACTTCCGCAATCGCGGTGAACTCGTTCTGCGACACCAGTTCAACGGACCGGAACTAAAAATCTCATCCGCCCGCGACACCCTCGCTAACGTGCACCGGCTTTGGGGAAGGCCCGTACATATCGAAACCGTCCTCGAAAACAAACGTCGACTTTTTTCGTTTGATGGAGCCGATCATACCGAGCAAGCTTGGGACGGAACGCCCGAACTGCAATTGCAGGAGGAGAGTTGACCATGAGCCACGCGACCGAAATCAATCATCAACTGGATCTGCTCCGGAGCTCCGGCTGCTCCGCAATCTCGCCCGGCGTCATGCATGTTGCGATGCACTATGGCGATGTGGAATCCCATGTAGTTGCGGTCGAGCAACTGGCCTGCCAGGTATTGCACTTCACCCACCTTTCCGTCAGGGCCGCCACGTGGAATAAGGACCAATTAAAGAATATCGGAGAAGAACTCACGTCGCGTCTGACTTACCTCTTGGAGCCGATCCATCCGCAAGAATTGGACAGTCAGGCCATGGTACTGCAAATGCGCTCGGTGCCTCCAAAAGCCGGTCAGGACGATCGCCGATCCTATTATGAACTGACCGCGCGGCGTGATCGCGGTATCTCCCTCCTACGCTATGAGAAACAGGTAGGGCAAATGCGTCAAGCCATCCCCATGTCGCTGACACGCGAGGTGATCGCGCGGTTGGCCGATGATTTTGATGCCGCCGCCAACGTATAGCCGGAACACTTCGCTCGCACGGCTAGATCAATTCCGCAATCGGCTGATAATTCCCTTCCACCAGGTAATTCGGGCGTCCCGACAGATCCCGATAGGTGTTGGCATGGGGATCAATTCCCAGCACATGGTATAGCGTGGCATGGAGCTCTTGAAAATGTACCGGACGATCGACAGGCTCGCCGCCCGAGCGATCCGTTTGGCCGATCGCTTGGCCGGTTCGTAATCCGGCCCCCGCCATCAATGCGCACGAAACTCGCGGCCAATGGTCGCGCCCGGCATCTTTATTGATCCGCGGCGTACGACCGAATTCTCCCCAGACAATCAGTGTCACATGATCGTCGAGCCCTCGTTGGTGCAAGTCCTCGACCAACGCCGACACTGCCTGGTCCAAATCAGGCAAATTGGCCTTTCCGTTACGAAAGTTCTGCCCGTGCCAATCCCAAAAACTGTAACTAAGCGTGACGATGCGAGCCCCCGCCTCGACCAACCGGCGAGCAATCAGAAACTGCTGGTTCAGTCGCGGCGCCGCGTCCCCTTGTATCTTCTCCGTGCCATACCCGTATCGATCTCGCACCGATTGAGGTTCCGCGGCCGTGTCCAATGCTTCCGCCAGTTGGCTGGATGTCAGGATGCCGAACGCCTGCTGCTGGTAACTGTCCAGGCCATCCAATACGCCTGCCACATCAATGTCGCGACGCAGCCCGTCGATGGACTGTAGCAGCTGCTGCCGATCCTTCAGTCGTTCAAGTGTCATATCTTTGAGCACAAGATCGTCACGCCCGCCACCGTGCGGCTGAAACGGCGCATATGCGGGACCAAGGCAGCCAGGGTCGCCGGAATTGTAAGGCCGATGCTGCATTCGGGGTGACAGCCCCACGTAGGCCGGAACGGAAGGATTCGTCGGCCCCTTCAGCTTGGCAATAATCGATCCAAACTCCGGATAGCCACCCGGGGGCTGCCGATCGCGCAAATGACCCGTCATACATTGAAACGATTCGTGGCGGTCCAACGCGCCGACCACCGTCCGGATCAACACTAACTTGTCCATCATGCCGGCCATTCGCGGCAGGTGCTCGCAGATCTGTATCCCAGGAACGTTCGTGTTGATCGGATGGAACTCGCCCCGAATCTCGCGCGGTGCCAACGGCTTCAAATCAAACATATCCTGGTGCGGTGGTCCCCCTGGTAAAAATACCATGATCACACTACGTTGCCGTGACTTGCCCACTGCGTTCGCCGACTCTGCTCGCAGGATGTCCGGCAACGATAGACCCGTCAGTCCAAGCGTACCGACGGTGAGGAAATCTCGACGGGAAAACCGCGAGCATCGATAGCGATGGTTGCTTCCCAAGATGTTGAGCATAACCGTCAGGGCCTCGTAGGAAGGATCGTTGGAGGGCAGGTTTTATCGAACCGTAGACCGGGACTTTGTGTCCCCTACGGCGCTGCGCTGATAAAGTACTCCACATTGAATGCGCCGCCTTCCATCTTAACGAATTGTCGCAACAATTCCCAGAGTGCGAAGGTCTCGGTTGCCAGCCGCGGACCTGGTTGGGGTCAATGGGGCTTGCATATCGCCGGCTCCTACGCGAAAACCATGACAATGGCAGTGGGAATTTCCTATGCAACTCGCCAGTCAGGCATCGGCAACACCGTTCCGTTTCCTCGGTTGGATAACGATTCACAGTCTTCTTTTTCGCAAAAAGAAAGCAGCAATACTATGTCAACACGTCCGGCCCCGTCCCTCGTCGAAAGCAGTCTTTCACCCGAAGAAGGCTGGCACTGCAGCCACTTTTTCTATCGCTTCGACCGCGACGTCCTGGCAAAGATGGGCAATTTGACCGAAGGACGGCAGCAATTGGTGCATTTGCTTTGTCAAGATTCGGCCGTCGACGTCGAGCGGTTTCAGGTATCCATCGTCAGTGGCCACAAAGCCGACTTCGGATTGATGCTGATGGGGCCCGATCCACTGGCAATTGACGCCGTCCATCAGCGATTGCTCGCCGCACAACTTGGCCCGGCGATCGTCCCCACCTATTCCTTTGTTTCGGTCACTGAGATTTCTGAGTACGTTCCGACCGTCCAACAATATGGTGAGCGGCTCGTCGAAGAAGGGGTCCCCGCCGAAAGTGACGCGTATCAGGCGAAAATCAACGCCTACGCAGCTCGCGAACCAATGATGCGCAAGCAACGCCTGTATCCCGATTTCCCCGAATGGCCCGCCACCTGCTTTTATCCCATGAACAAGAAACGAAAAGTTG
>JAGQPD010000078.1 GCA_020426865.1 Planctomycetales bacterium | reverse complement strand
GAATTCGGGGTGGGTGCGTCCGCTGAGACAATTCGTGGTCGCTCGGACAACATCAAGTCTGGCGTTTTTCCCGTTACGGACTCCACCGCTATCGGTGTCGCTATTTGCTGGGAGCAAATCCGTTACCGTACTGCTCGGAGGCTGCGGGCAAAGGTCGACTTGGTTTTGGCCGCCTCGGCTTGGGGAGTCCTCGACCCTGATATCGGCGTCGCCGATGTAGACCGAGACGACTTGGTCCGGTGGGCAGAGGAAACAACGACCATGCTTCGCTCGACGCCAGGGAGATTAGCCAGGCTTGTGGGCGCTCCCGTCATACACGCCAATACCGTGGGAAGTGGCTGGTCGCAGGATGGCAGGAAAGGGAAACCGCCAATGCTCGGGCGCGGAATGGGCGATAGCCAGATCGTTGACGCCGAAGGTAAGATTCTCGCACGACGGCCACACACGGAAGGCGAAGGTGTTGTGTTTGCCGAGATTCAAATCGGGCGGACGGCACCGGAAGACGAAATCCCGAAGGAGGAATTTTGGACACCCGATTTCACCGAAGTGTTGAAGCAATCGTGGCACAACGGCGGGTCCTACGGTCGCGATTACTACCTAAAAACCGCACGACCGCACAGAAGCCGTGCTCAATCTGAATGAATGGATATCTCGCACGGATGATGCAATATCAACGAGATGCATCGCGTCACTATTGGCTAATTGTGCTTCTCTCATGCACAGTGAACTGCTTCGGCGATGAAACCGAGGAATGGACCTTAGATTTCGAGAAGAAGTCGCGAATCGATTTGTTGTTCGACGAGTGGAATAGCGGCACGACGCCGGGGGCTGCGATCGGAATTGTGAGGCGAGGCAAACCGCTATATTCCCGTGCCTACGGCATCGCCAATCTAGACCACTCGGCCCCGCTACGAACGGATTCGCTGTTCTATATCGCGTCCGCGTCCAAACAGTTTACGGCTGCCGGTGTCGCAATGCTGGCCCAGCAAGGAGTCCTTGATCTTGATGCCGACATCCGAACTTGGCTTACCGAACTGCCAGACATTGAACCGCCAATTACTGTCCGCCATCTGCTGCACCACACGAGCGGAGTTCGCGATTATGGCACGTTGATGGCCCTGCAAGGTCGAAGTTTCAATCAATACTTCGACAACGTTCAGACGGTAGCTCTATTGGGCCAACAGCGTGGCGGCAATTTCGCTCCTGGCGATCGATATCAATACTGCAACTCGAATTACGTCCTGCTCGCTGAAATCCTCAAACGTTGTTCTGGGACGACGATTCGAGAGTTTTCCCAGGAACACATTTTTCGACCCCTGCGGATGGAACGAACACAGTGGGTTACCGATCCGCGACAGCCTCTTCGATCCCGAGTTACCAGCTACCTACGTTCGAACGATTCAGATGGCTGGCTTCGATTCGACGTCAACTTTGGCGGTCACGGGGACGGTAATCTCTGGACGTCCGTCGATGACCTCTTTCGATGGGATGCGAATTTTTTCGACGCGACAGTCGGTGGCGCCGATCTCATTCGGCGAATGCTTACGCCCGGAAAATTAAACGACGGCACCCAACTCGATTATGCCTTCGGCCTTTTGCGAGGCGAGCACAAGGGACATCACACGGTCTCTCATGGAGGCCAGCTATTCGGTTATAGTGCTGAAATCCTTCGATTCCCAGATCGCGACCTTACCGTCATCGTCCTTGCAAACACGGCGTCGATTGACGCAAGTGAGATGGCTCGGGCGATTGCCGATATTGTATTGGGATTGCCATCTGCGTCGGGGGATCACACGAATGAAGAACGCTCGCATCTAAATCAACAAGTTGCCAGCGCCTTCGCTGGCGAATTTTATCAGGCATCGCTTGGCCGGGTATTGACTGTGTCTTTCCTTGACCAGACCTTGACATTAGAGGGACTGGGAGCCCCCATGCCTCTTTCGCTTGACCACGAGAACCGTTTTCGAAACGCTGCGGCGGACGTCGCGGTGGACTTTGTCATGAAGGATGGCATTGCCGAAGAGTTGTACTTGAAGTTGCCGACCGCCGTCGAAAGTGACACGGCTCGGCGACTAAAACGAAATCGCATCGTCAATCGAGGGCTCAGCGGACGGTATCGTTCCGATGAACTGATGCGCGACTGGACGCTTCGTGTGGTTGGGGAACGACTGGAGATCCTGGTCGGTGGTCAGACATTTGAACTTTCGCCGCTCGACAGCATGCACGCAGAGACGGACTTGTTCGACATTGAACTCCGACTCGACGGCCAAGGTAGAATGGTGGGCTTCACTGTATTTTCGGATGGAGCAAGTGGCATCGAGTTTGTGCGAGATGCACCGTGAATTGGCGACGGTGCCGAAACGGAACCTCCGAAAAACGATCACTCTTCGTTGGGCAACGCTCGCATTGGGCGAACACGCAAGGGTTTGACGTAGTCTCGCCGCATCAACTCACACCTTCGCCGTTGCAGTCTCTTTGGTAGATTCGTTCATTTGGCATTGAACAAAAGCCACTCTCGGTGACATTATCAGCCTATCTTCCCAATTCATCCGCCAGTTCCGGCGCTTGATAGATCGTCCGGAGCCCTTCGCGGATGCCGCTGGAATGGACGGAGATCGCCCGAGCGACGGTGTCGGTGTACATGAAATCGGCGGTCAGCGATTGGATATTGCCATCAAAAATAATTCCCACAAACTCGCCTTCGCGATTCACGACGGGACTACCTGAGTTGCCACCAATGATGTCGGCCGTGCAGACGAAATTCAGCGGCGTCGTCTTGTTCACGTCGTTAATATGATCGTGCCAGGATCGTGGCAGTTTCCAATCGCCTTGGGCGTTGTGAGCGGATTCGTGTTCATAGGCGCCGCCGATCGTTGTCCAGGCCGGAATCGGTTGTCCGTTTTCCAGATAACCGTTGACGGTGCCGAAGGCCAATCGCAGTGTGAAGGTGGCATCGGGATAACCCGACGTTCCCTCCACTGCCACCTTTGCCTCTGTAATCTTTGCGTAAGCCTGCCGCTCCTGCTCGTCGATCTCATCGCTTGCATCGCGCAATTGCCGATATTCTGTTTCCATGATCCTGGCCAGCTGCAGCATCTTGTCTGTCTGGTCCGCCGCTACGGCCTGCGCGTCTTTCGCCAGTTGGCGGCGTGTGTCGATATCCTTCAGCTTGGTGCCGGCAACCAATTCGGCGGCCCGTTCTTGCGGACTCTTCCCGTCCAGCACTTGCGCCACCAGCGGATCGTCACCACCTCGTTGTTCGACCAGTAAGGCCAAAGCGTCCGCCAACCGCACCTGTTCGAGATCGTCGTAGATCGGTGCCGGGGAAAAGAGATCCAGTTCGAGTGATTCGCGAGCCGAATCGCGGAACTCGCGTAGTCGCTCTTCGCTCGGCTTTTGATCCTCCGAGGACATCAAGAGAATCGTCTCCGCGATGTCGTAAAGTCGCGATGATCGTGAGAAGCTGGCGACCTTATCATACTCCTTCTCGCGTTTGGCAATTACATCCTCGATAGATTCCCATCCTTCGACGAAGGGGCGCAGCTTGGTATCTTGCCGCAATGTGTCTCGCAACTTCCGCTCTTGTTCCGCCTTATTTGCGAAAAACGTCGGGTCCTGCAGTCCCTGCAACATTCCGGTGTACGCCTTTCGAGAATTCTGAATGCCGAATAGTTCGTCGCGAGCGCGTCGCGATTGTTCCTCGCCGTTATAGCCATATTGTTGTAGGAGGATCTCCGTCCGATAAAGCCTTTGCAAGCGCAGTGGAAAATACTTGTCTCGCAGAAATTTTAGAGCGTCCAAGGTGAACAATCGCTGAGTTCTCCCGGGGTTGCCGGAAACGAATACTAGCTCGCCCTCTTTCGGTCCCGATGCAGAATATCTTAGAAAGTTCTCGATCTCTGCCGGCTTGCCGTCCTCGTAGACTCGGAACAAAGCGATATCGTAGCAATAGCGAGGGAATTCAAAGTTGTCCGGGTCGCCGCCAAAAAATGCGGCCTGGGTCTCCGGTGCGAATACCAGCCGCACGTCGGTGAATTTTCGGTAGCGATAGAGGTGATACGCCGCACCACCATACAACGTCACAACATCGCTTCGCAGCTTGGTCGCATCCAACGATGCTTTCTCGATCGTTGCCATCGCCGCGCGACGAGCCTTAAAAGCATCACTGGCCGACATGTCGCCGGTCACAACACTATTGACGCGATCGGTTACGTCCTCGATCGACACCAACTGATTGAGCTCCAAATCGGGCGCCGCGATTTCCTCGTCGCGAGATCGTGCCAAAAATCCGTCGCGAACGTAGTTGTCTTCTGCGGTCGACAATTTTTGCAGCGTGTCGGATGCTACGTGGTGATTTGTGATCACCAGCCCATGACGCGATACGAATGAAGCCGATCCCCCAGAATTGAACCGCACCGATGACAATCGAATATGTTCCGCCCACGCCTCGGTCGGCGTAAACCCGTAGCGTTCCTGGAGCTTCGCGGCCGGCAGGTCGTTGAACAGCCACATCCCTTCGTCCGCGCTCGCCGGATGAATTCCTGTCGTGCTCCACGCCGAAACGCCAAGCAGTATTAAATTGATCCAGATCTGCCCTGCTCGACACGTTTGAAGTAAGAACATTGCGATTATCTCCATGTTGGTTGACTTAAAACTGAAGGACATGTCCAGCACCGCTAGCACGTTATCGCCGACTGTCAGACAAATCGTTATAATCGCTTCTGGCGGACGTCGCGACGGGATGACGATACATTTCATGGGGTCCGAACCGCTGAAGATGGCAGATTGTGCCAGTGGCTCGCTTGACGATCATGGGCACGAGTCCAATGATTATAAGAGTCCAATGATTATAGAGACCAGAACGACGTTTTTTGGATGACGCAGGGTACGGATGATGACGCGACAGTTGATAGCCTTCGGCGCAATCGCAATGGTCGCGTTCCACGCGCTCTTGGGGTGCACGTGGCACCATGATGCCACCTGTGCACTAGAACACCAAGTGTCGATTGGCGGCTGCTGCGAGCCCCGGTGCGAGGAAGCTAGCGTTTCAAAAGCCGGCTGCTGCGAAGACGTCGAACAAACTAGTCATTCGCATTCGCATCCGCACCGCCACTCACCGGATTCATGCAACAATCCAGTGAATTGTCTGTTCATTGTGGCCGATTCGTCGGCAACGTTGTTGGATGAACAGTCGCCGCCGGTGAAACTTACCTTTGAATTTGATCCGGCGATGTCTCGCCACGCAGGCCAGGGCGTCGGTCAGACGTTCGAACGCTGCGTCGAAGGCACACCTTTACCGCCCGCGGTGCGCTCGCACCTATTGCTGCAGGTCCTGCTGATCTAAGGCAGCGCCTCCCATCTTTGTGCTGTCTACGTTATCTCGCGTGCTTGGGAAGGTCTTGCTATGCGTGCTGTTATTATTGCGACGCTATTGGTTGTGGTACTTGGGTGTCATCGATCGGAATCGTCCATTGGGACAGATCAACCGGATCGGGTAGGCCAGTCGGGACGGGTAGCCGGGGGGGATCGATCGGATCCGGCCGAATTGGATTTTGCCACTGAGGTAGTACAACCGCAAACGTTTACGCGGATGATTACGTTGCCGGCGATGGTTGCCGAACGCCCGGGGCAATCTCAGTTGCACATCACGGCGCCGCTGACGGGCGTGGTGACGGCGATCTATCCG
This sequence comes from Planctomycetales bacterium, assembly GCA_020426865.1. Classification (GTDB taxonomy): domain Bacteria; phylum Planctomycetota; class Planctomycetia; order Pirellulales; family Pirellulaceae; genus JAGQPD01. The sequence goes on along the minus strand of JAGQPD010000078.1, from coordinate 1,240 downwards.
TCGGAGGGGCAGGCGGTCAAACCTCGCGCGGCGATGTTCGAAATTCGCTTGATGCACGAAGAGCTCGTCGCCGCCCAGCGTGATTTTTTGCAGACGGCGGAGAACATTGATGTGGTGACTCGCGAGATCGAGCGATTGCAGCGAGTACCGGAGGGGATTGTGCCGGGAAAACGCGTATTAGATGAACAGTATAACCTTCAGCGGTTACAGGGTTCGTTGCGGGCACAACGTCAGGCGTTGATTCTACATGGCTTGAGCGAGGGTCAGATTGATGCAATTTTGGCATCCCGCAAGTTAATGCAATCGTTGCAGGTTGCGGCACCGGAACCGCCGCACGTGGATCCAAATGCGGTATCGTCGAGAGAAGACGCGGAAGCGTCGGTCGATGCAGAGGACGAGGATCATTTGTATCACGTTCAGAAGCTGTCCGTTACGTTGGGACAACATGTCGAGGCCGGAGAAACACTGTGCGTGCTTGCCGATCATTGTGAATTGTATATCGAAGGAAGTGCGTTCGAGGACGACGCAGCGGGTCTGCGCGCCATTGTTCGTGAAGGTAAGACCATCTCCGCGAGAGTTATCGTCGGGAGCCAACAAACCGACAGGATCGAGAATCTGCGGCTCGCCTATTTGGCAGACCATGTCGATCCACAGTCTCGAGCGTTCAAGTTCTACGTCGACTTGCCCAACTCAATTTGCGTCGATCGTTGTGACAGCAACGACCAACGCTTCATCAGTTGGCGATTTAATCCGGGCCAGCGGATGGAGCTGGACGTGCCGGTCGAGACTTTGAGCGACTGTATCGTGTTACCTCGTGAGGCAGTTGTCGAGGATGGAGCAGCGTCCTATGTGTACGAGCAGGATGGAGATCATTTTCACCGTATCCAAGTACATGTGGAATATCGGGATCGCAACGCGGTCGTGCTCGCCAACGACGGACAGTTACGTGAGGGCCAACAGGTTGTTACACAGGGTGCGTATCAGGTTCATTTGGCCACGACCACGCGCCGCGGGTCGGGGCATGATCCACATGCGGGTCATCAGCACTAATCGTTGTTCACGTTGAGGAATAGTGCCGATGTTGAACACGATTATCCGCACTTCGCTGCAGAATCGACTGTTTGTTATTGTGGTTGCTCTTGCCGTTACCGGATACGGAGCGTGGCTTGCCAACCGTTTGCCGATCGATGTCTTCCCCGATCTCAACCGCCCGCGAGTCGTGATCATGACGGAGGCGCCG
>JAGQPD010000077.1 GCA_020426865.1 Planctomycetales bacterium | reverse complement strand
CGAACCCAGCGATCCGGCTCAACTGAAGTACGATGTCTTGGACGACATTGTAAAAACGACCGGGCAAGTTTTTTTAGGGCTGACGATCGATTGTGCTCGGTGCCACGAACACAAGATCGATCCGCTGCGTCAGCAGGATTATTACGGACTGCTGGCATTCTTTCATAACATCACACCGATGCAAACGAGCGGAAGCAATATCGAACGGCCGATCTTTCCGTCGGCAGAAGCTCGGGAGGAGTATGCGGCAAGTGAAGCGGGCCGGCAAGCGGAGATCGACACGCTGGCGAAGAAAGTGCAAGAGTTGGAGACGGTTTTTCTGACTCGACTAGAAGAGAATGAACCGACCGGTGGAGCAGACGAATCACCGGACAGTCGTGAAAAACGTCGCAATCGACGCCGTGGTGAATTACAAAAGCTACTTCAGGAAAAGGGGCCCAAAACGCTGGGTGAAGCGGTCTATGTCGACTACCAGCAGGCTCGTGAGCGATTACAAAAGCTCCGTGGCGACAAGACTCCCGCGGAACTGGCACTTTGTGTTACGGAATCCGGGCGCAATGCCCCGGCGACATTTGTGCTACTGCGTGGAAATCCGCATGTGCCGGGTCCGCAGGTAGAGCCAAGTTTTCCAGCGATCCTGGGGGCCCAACCACCGGTCATCGAACCATTGCCGGAGGACGTCGATAGTTCCGGACGGCGGACAGCACTGGCCGAGTGGATTGCCAGCGCCGAAAATCCACTGACAGCGCGCGTCATGGCGAATCGAGTATGGCAATTCCATTTCGGGCGGGGGATTGTCCGCAGCCCGAATAACTTTGGAGTTCAAGGGGATCCCCCCACGCATCCAGAGCTGCTCGACTGGTTAGCCAATCAGATGATCGACGGCAACTGGCAGTTGAAACAACTGCACCGGTTGATCATGACATCCAACACGTATCGCATGTCCAGCCAGGGCGACGCGGCCTATGCGGCAGTCGATCCGACCAACAACTATCTATGGCGATTCGACATTCGCCGCTTGACGGCCGAAGAAATCCGCGACTCGATCTTGGCAGTCAACGGCCGGTTAAACTCGCAGATGTACGGCCCCGGGTTTTACTCGGACATCCCTCAAGAGGTCCTTGCCGGGCAATCGCGACCAGGCGCTGGTTGGGGAAATAGTCCGGACACCGAACGCGCGCGACGGAGCATCTACATTCACGTCAAACGATCGCTTCTGACACCCATGTTAGAGAGTTTTGATTTGGCGGAGCCGGACAGTTCGTGCCCGGTGCGGTTTTCGACCACTCAGCCCACTCAGGCCCTGGGAATGCTCAACAGCCAGTTTATCCACCAGCAAGCGGAGGTATTCGCGGAGCGGTTGCGGCGTGAGGCAGGTGACGACGTATCGGCACAGGTGCGATTGGGCCTGCGGCTGGTCACGTGTCGCGAGCCGGCCGCTGAGGAAGTTCGGCGGGGGGTGGCATTGATAGAAAACTTTCAGACGCACGATCAACTGGATCGCCAGCGCAGTCTGCAGTTGTATGCGTTGACTTTATTAAACCTCAACGAGTTCTTTTATCTCGATTGACGGACCAGCCACTGGAGACTCACTAATGTCACGTCGCCCTCGAAACACATTTTGCCGCAGGACACGCCGCGAGTTTTTCTGGCAGGCCGGCGGTGCGTTCACCAGCGTCGCATTGTCGGGCCTGTTGGAGGGGGATGGTTTTTTCGGCCGGTCGGCCAGTGGCTCGGAAGACGAACTGCAATACGTCAATCCGCTGGCTCCCAAACCGCCACATTATCCGGCCAAGGCCAAAAGCGTGATCTTTTTGTTCATGTACGGTGGTCCCAGTCATGTCGATACCTTCGACTACAAGCCCGATCTGTACCCGCTGGAGGGTAAAGTCGTTTCAGTCAAGACGAAAGGACGCGGCGGATCGAAAAACGAGGGACGCGTCGTCGCGCCGCGCTGGAAATTCAAGCAATACGGCGAATGTGGTAAATGGGTTTCGGACCTTTTTCCTCATCTCGCTGGGCGCGTGGATGACATCGCGTTCTTGCATTCGATGACCGCCGATTCGCCGATCCACGGCTCGGCCATGCTGCAAATGAATTCAGGAAAAATCCTCAGCGGCAGCCCGTGCATTGGTTCCTGGGTGAATTACGGGCTCGGCTCGGTAAATGAAAATCTGCCAGGATTCGTGGTCATGCTCGATCCCACCGGTGGGCCAATCAGTGGCGCCAAGAACTGGTCCAGCGGTTACATGCCGGCGACCTATCAAGGTACAATCCTGCGATCGAAAGGGGATCCGATCCTCGATCTCGCTCCGCCCGCAGGAATCTCGCAACAAACACAACGACGGTTGCTCGACACATTGCAGCAATACAACGCCGATCACTTTGCCGACCGCAGCGACAATAGCGACTTGGCGGCGCGGATCTCCAGCTACGAGCTGGCCTACAAGATGCAGCAACATGCGCCGGAAGCGGTCAACTTTGCCGACGAGACAGCGCAGACGCTGGCACTTTATGGCATCGACAACCCGCAAACCGAGAATTTTGGTCGACGCTGCCTGCTGGCCCGGCGACTGGTGGAGCGAGGTGTCCGCTTCATCCAACTTTACGCCGGCGGCGCCCATAACGACGACAACTGGGACGCGCACGGTGACCTGGAGAAAAATCACAATTATCACGCCGGCCGTACCGACAAACCGATCGCGGGGTTATTAACCGATCTGAAGGAACGCGGCTTGCTTGGCGAGACGCTCGTTATCTGGGGAGGCGAATTTGGGCGGCAGCCGACGGCCGAGTATGCCGAAGGGACAGGGCGTGACCACAACGCGTACGGGTTTACGATGTGGATGGCAGGCGGCGGCATCCGTGGTGGGACGAGCGTCGGGACGACGGACGAACTGGGGTCGGCAGCGGTGGAGAAGCCGATGCACGTCAAATCGCTGCATGCCACCGTGTTGCATCAGATGGGACTGGACCCGAATCGGCTCAGTTATTTCTACGGCGGGCTGGACCAGAAACTTGTCGGCGTGGAACACGTCGATCCAATCCACGAGATCATCTAGCTAGCCGGCCGCCGGGTGAAGTTCGGCTTGCCACGTCTCAACCCACTGTTGCCAAGTAAAGGCCTTGGGGGCGGGCATCGACCAAGCGGCTTCGGTCACCTCGGCGCCACTCAGCTGAAACAGTCCAGCGACCGACGCGACCAGTGCATCCCGTTGTTGCGGCGAAAGGGTATCGAGCCATCCATCGGCGTAAGCGCGAGCGACGAGGACACCGTCGTTCTCCTCCCAGATCAACCGCAGTGGCAAGTCCGGACGATCATCGCGCGACACGACGGCTTCGACGCGATTCGTGGACACGCCGACGTGATCGACTGCGAAGTTGGCACCAGGAGCCAGTTGGACGAGTTGCCATAACTTGACGAGTCGCCGCTCAACAAAATAGCGCACGGCCGTTTCGATGCCACGTATTTGTTCTCGCTTTCGTTGAAAGGGGGTCCAAGCACCGGAGTCGTGGGCGGTAACCAGTGCCCGGCGAACGGCGTGGAATTGTTTGGGTAAGGTCCCTGAATGGAAACCGGGACGGAGCAGTCGCACAAAAGATTCACCATGGCGTCCCACGGCCAAGGGGACCAGGCGGAGCGGGCGATTGGCTTGATAGAGCCGCCAGTTTTCCTTCAACTCCCAGACGAGGAAGCCGAACACGCCCGGGATCAGCCAGATGGTCGACCAGACGATCGAGCGCGCGCGCGTGGCGCCGATGTACGGTTTCAATTGATCGACGATGGCAGGACCAGCGGGGAGCAAAAGTTTGTGCGAAACGGTGACCACGGGAAAGTGTTTGATCGGATTGATTTGTGGTTCGATGAGCAGCGTAAACGCAAAGATCACGAAGTAGGAGACAAATGTCCAAAGCGTGACACCGATCAATTTGACGAATTGCATTCCCCGGTTATCGCCGGCGCGAAAGCGAAGCCATTCATCGACGGTATAGACAACACGTTCCATGAACAGGAACAATTGGCGAAAGGCGTCGACGACCCAATCAAACAGCGCCGCGAACACGCGTAGCCGAAGATCATGCCAGACGCGCAGCAGCAGGTCTGCAATCCGTTCGTCGACATAGCGTCCGATGCGTGAGTTGAGAAACAGGGCTGTGCCCAAAAATAACTCAATCATCAGGTCGCGCGTAAGTGACCGACCGAAGGCACTGGCACCCCACGCGACGAGCAACACGAAAACGCCGGGCCAGAACAAATAGCTTAAAAACGCCGCGTAGGCTGGGCTGGCCAACACATTGCGGACCAGTGGCGACCGAAAGATATGGGTCGGCAGCTCCACGACGGCGATGCGCAGGAAATCCCACACACGTCGAGCCGCTTCCAAGGCCCAACGGCGAACCGTAGAAGAATGAATCAGCAGCAGCAAGCAAGTGCCTAGCAGCAGAATCGGCGTCCACGACGTACCTTGGGGCTCCGCCGGAACAACCTGAGCAATGGAATCGATCGAGGGATCGACATGTTGCTCGCTGGGCCAATGAGCCAAATGCCGGACTCCTTCGATGATCAGATACGCACCGCCGAACGGAATGGCCAAGTATTGCGTGGCGAACCGCCCTTGCTTCGTACCAAACGCAATCGAGCTCAGCCGCTGCACAAGCCGCAAGTACAGTGTCCCACGGCGGTAGATGCCATCCAACGACCGAGCAAGTTTTCGGTCGATTTGCAACAGTGGGTCACCGCGGAGGAATTCCGAGATACCACCAAGGTCGTCAAGTTTGATGTCGCTCTTGGAAAGAGCGTCGCGGAGATTGCCAAAGTTGGCGACACCTTGTTCGACGATGACATCCAGTAGCTCCTCGGCGATGCACTGCCGGGCCACCTGCTCGGGGACATTGCGAGGAACGAGATCGACGTCGTCCAACGCCTGCAAGATCAAAGGGCGGATGCGATCACGCGTGCGATGTTCGGAACGATGTGAGGCGACAGCGAGTAAATTGGTCAGCCGCGCACGTTGGTCATCGCTGATTCGGGCTAACGACAGTCGGCGTTCCGCGGTACGGAGGTGCTTGGTAATCAACACTTCGCGCAATAGTGGTAGTGGTCGACGGAGCGGGCATTTGCCGAGCTGCCGACACCACTCGAACAGATCCAATTTGAACACACCCCGTTCATGTTCGACGCATACCTTTTGTAGGTCGTAGAGCAACCGGCCTTCGACGTTCCAAAGACCGGAGGCGGCGGGACCGACCAGTGGTTGAAGTGCCTGACAAAAGGCGTCGACCTCGTCGTCGGTCAATTCCAATGCGGGTTGCAGTCGTTCGACAACGCGACGGAGTTCCCGTTGAGCGGCGTCGCGTTCGGTGTCCCCTTCTCCGTCAGCACGTTCGCTTGCCGTACGCTGCAACAGGATGGCGGCCTTGATCCCATTGCCTTGAGCGGCAGCGCGGCGAGCCCGCACGAGCCGCTGCTGGGTGCGGGTTCGAGCCAGTGGAAGTCGCGACGAGATCGTCGCATTGGTTGACGAAGTAGCGGAACGATCTGGTGGCGAAACGTCCTGTCCCCATACTAACGCGCCGGCGTCGCGCCACAATGGTTGAAGGTCCAGGTCCGCCGCAATGACTTCTCCGATCCGGTTCCAATCGCGAATCGCAGGAAAATACCACACCAAATCATCCGCCGCGAAATGATGGAATTCCGCGTATACCGAAATGAACTCGAAGTAGACTTCCCAGTCCGGTGAGTCGGGAAACAGCAAATCGCTTTTCGTCAAGACATTGCGTATCTCGGCAAACTCGACATCACCAATCTGCCGCCGACGCAAGGCAGCCATGTCGGGCAGGGAATCGTAAGCGGCGATCCGAGGCTTCAAGGCAAGATGCACACGGGCATGAAGCAAATCGCGGCGATACCCGACTAGCAAGTTGGCGATATTGTCGGGCCCCAGTTGGGATTCGTCGGTGGGGCGACTGAGCAAGATCAGCTCGCGCGGTAAATCGGCACTCTCTAATAACTCCAATTCCTCCAGATCGACATAGGCCAACAACCGTGCCCGCTCAATCACGTAGCAGGACGCGTGCGGCACCGAGAATCCCAGGCCCGTCAACCGCCGATCCAAACGTATGACTCGACGCAATATCCGCGGCTCTACCAGTATCGCTTCCGGAGCCACCGACTGGATCGCCAATCGCAACCGATCAAGGACGCTGATCGATGGAATCTCCGAAATCACCGACATGGCGCTACCATTGCTTGTTGAACGAGTGAAAGCCGAACCGGCACTTTCTATAAATTATCAAAAATCGCCAACTTCCGTATCCGATCTCTCCATCGGCCAGGCCATGGGGATGATTTGTGCAAGTTGCATGGATTGCAAGTTGCATGGATTGTCTACTCTAGGACATAATAAATTCTTGCACTGACCGGAAATGCCAACCACCAGGAGAGTCCTAGATGTCCGTCCAACGGAATCGCCGTCGAACGACTTCGGTATTCTTCTGGATGTTGGCCGTAATCATGTTTTCGGTCGACGTGTCGCCGGCGCTAGCATCGGAATCCGACGAACAAATAGAATTTAATCGTGACATCCGTCCCATCCTCTCCAATCATTGTTTCGCGTGCCACGGCCCCGACAAGGGGCATCGCGAAGCCGGCTTACGGCTGGACGACGAGGCGTCAGCCACGGCGGAGCTGGAAAGTGGCTTTCGTGCGATCGTACCGGGAAAACCGTCGGCCAGCCATCTGCTCGACCGCTTGACGGCGACCGACGCTAGTGCCTGGGAACGCATGCCACCTAACGAATCGGCGTTGGATGCCAAACAAATCGGCCTGATCCGCCGCTGGATCGAGCAAGGTGCCAAATGGCAACCCCATTGGTCGCTGATCCCGCCCGTCAGGCCCCAGGTACCGCAAGCGGTCGATTCGCAGTGGGCACGTAACGAGATTGACTGTTTTTTACAATCGCGTTGGCAGCGCCAGCGGTTGCGGCCGTCCCCGGAAGCGGACCGCATCACGCTTGTTCGCCGGCTGTATTTCGATCTGCTTGGGTTGCCTCCCCGGCCGGAAGATGTACAAAGATTTTTAGATGACCGCAGCCCGCAGGCGTACGAGTCACTGGTGGATCGACTGCTGGATTCACCGCACTACGGCGAACGCATGGCGATGTTCTGGCTAGACCTCGTGCGGTACGCCGATACCGTGGGGTACCATGGCGACCAGGACCACAACATCTCACCATACCGCGATTATGTCATTCGTGCCTTCAACGAAAACCTGCCATTTGATCAGTTTACGATCGAGCAGTTGGCCGGTGACTTGCTTCCCGATCCGACGGTTTGGCAGCGAGTGGCCACGGGATACAATCGACTACTGCAGACCACTCACGAAGGCGGGGCACAGGACAAGGAGTATCTGGCCAAGTACGCGGCGGACCGAGTCCGTACCACGGCGTCGGTATGGCTGGGAATTACGTTGGGCTGTTGCGAATGTCACGACCATAAGTTCGACCCGTACACCACGGAAGATTTTTATCGTTTCGCCGCCTTCTTTGCCGACGTGAAGGAACAGGGCGCCTACAATGCGCCGAATTCAATTCCTACGCGTCGCCTGCCAGAGATGCTGTTCTTTGAGACGGAAGAGGATCGACAACAGTACGGGCAGCTTGAGCAGGAAATTGCCAATCTATCTGCTCAAAAGGCGCCGGAGGCCACGGAGAATCAGACCAATTCTGCCGCACATACGGCAGAGCGGCTCGAACAATTGAAACAAGAACTATCGACGGTAGCGGCGAAAGGTCGATGGACGATGGTCACCGAATCAGTTACGCCACGGACGATGCGGGTCTTGCCGCGAGGCGATTGGCTGGACGAAACGGGGCCGGTCGTGACACCAGCGGTTCCGGCCGTCTACGGCGAATTGGTCCAGGAATCGGCCGACTCGCCCGTCACGCGATTGGATCTGGCCCGTTGGCTGGTCGACCCTGCCCATCCGCAAACGGCGTGGGTGCTGGTCAACCGGCTATGGCGCCAGTTCTATGGTGTGGGAATTTCCAAAGTCCTGGATGACGTTGGGGCGCAGGGCGAATGGCCGGTGCATCCAGAACTGCTGGATTGGCTGGCAGTGGAGTTCACCGACAGCGGCTGGGACGTAAAACACATCATTCGCTTGATGTTGACGTCGTCTGCATATCGCCAGGCATCGGTTGAAACGGCGGAGCTGCGGGGGCTTGATCCGGATAATCGCTGGATTGCCCGGCAGTCCCGTTTTCGGTTGCCGGCCGAAGTGATTCGCGACACATCACTGTCCGTCAGTGGGTTAATGGCAACAACGATCGGAGGCCGGAGTGTCCGCCCGTATCAGCCGGAAGGGTATTACGCACATTTGAATTTTCCCGAGCGTGAATATCGTGCGGACCGCGGTGAGAATCTCTATCGTCGCGGCGTCTACACGCACTGGCAACGGCAGTTTTTGCACCCAGCCCTGAAGGCATTTGATGCCCCCTCGCGTGAAGAATGTGTTGCGGAACGACCAATCTCCAATACGCCGTTGGCGGCACTCACGTTGCTGAACGATCCATGTTTCGTAGAGGCGGCACGGGTGTTTGCCCAGCAGATCGTCGAGCGCGGCGGAGCGGACGACCGGCAGCGACTTCAGTGGGCGTATGCGATGCAATTGAGCCGTATGCCGTCGGAAGAGGAAGAGCAGGTGCTGCTGGCATTATTGGCCAAACACCGCCGGGAATATGAAGCTGACATTGGGTCGGCGCGGCAAGTGGCAGCGGTAGGCGAGGCGACCGGGCCCCCGGACGAGCGAATGGGCGACGTAGCGGCCTGGACGTCCGTTGCCCGGACGTTGATGAACTTGAACGAGTCGATCACACGCAATTAGTGTTATCGGCAATCACGCGAGACAATCGAGCACCCCCTATGACATTAAGACGCCTCCTTCCGCAGGAACGGAACAACTTGCTTGATCGCCGGACATTCGTGGCGGGAAGTGGCGTGGGCCTGGGGGCGGCGGCACTAGCCACGTTGTTGAGTTCGCCGGCCAATGGCGAAGCGCTGGCCCGGGACCATCGCCAGGGCGTCATCCGACCGTTGCATGGCGCACCGCGGGCAAAACGCGTAATCTTCTTGTGCATGGCCGGAGGACCATCACATCTGGAAACGTTTGACTACAAGTCACAATTGGCGGCGATGGATGGCAAGGCGATGCCGGTGGAATTTACGAAGGGACAACCGATCGCCCAGTTGCAGGGGCAGGAGCTGAAATGCCTCGGGCCGCAGGCCAAATTCGCCCAGCATGGCCAATCGGGCCAGTGGATTTCTGACTTCCTGCCGCACACCGCCAAGATCGCCGACGAGATTGCGATCGTCCGATCGATGGTGACAACGCAGATCAATCACGATCCGGCACACACGGTGATGAACACCGGGACGTCGATCTCGGGCAGGCCGAGCATGGGAGCTTGGATTACCTACGGTTTGGGGAGCGAGTGTGCCGACCTGCCGGGATTTGTCGTGCTAACGTCGCGCAAGGGTCGCAATCCGCAACCGATCGCGTCACGGCAATGGCACAGTGGTTTTTTGCCGGGGCAATACCAGGGAGTGGAGTTCAACAGCAGCGGCGATCCGGTACACTACATCCGCAATCCGGCAGGCATCAGTTCGTCACAACAGCGAGACGTCATCTCAGCGATCAACGAGTTGAACGGCCAGCGGCAGGAGGTTGTCGACAATCCGGAAATTGCCGCGCGCATCCGCCAATATGAATTGGCATTTCGGATGCAGAGCAGCGTTCCCGAGTTGATGGACATTTCAGACGAATCGCCAGAAACTTTGGCTGCTTATGGGACGCAGGGGGCGGACGGGTCGTTTGCCGCGAATTGCCTGCTGGCACGACGACTGGCGGAAAAGGGGGTCAGGTTCATCCAGCTCTACCACCGCGGATGGGACAGCCATGGCACCAGCCCGGG
>JAGQPD010000076.1 GCA_020426865.1 Planctomycetales bacterium | reverse complement strand
ACTGGCCCTTTCACGCTGTTCCGCGGGTACCGCTGGGTCCGTTCGGAGGAAGTGGACCAGGTCCCGAAAGAAGTCCTGGTGCATTTGCCAGATAGCCGAACGAGCCTCCCAATTTCCGTCCGGATAGTCCTTGTTAGACCCGTAGACCGCTGTATTCAATAAAGACCGGTTCATATTGCCCGTTCCGTCCCGAAGCACTTGCCCGTCGCGCTCATCGATTTCGCCTAGAACACGCATTTGCCGGGACCGCAGCAGGTCAATACCCTGCTTGAAACCTCGCCGCCACAATTCGAAATTGGCCGGGTCATAGGAGTCTGTGGGCGTTATTGGAATTCCGTTTCCGGACAGGTCGAACTTAAAGCGAAAACAGTAGCCCATCGTAAGCTTGTCAGCGCTCCCCAGCGGTCCGATGTTCAGATCTTGCACGTAAGGAAGCAGGCCACTACCGGGTGCGCCTGGTTTGACGTAGGGATCGATATCATAGGTCCAAAGCGCTGGCCGGACACCGGCCAAAGATTCATCGTACTGGCTAGTGGCCTCACGCCCGAAGGTGTACGGTATGCCGCTGGCCGCCATCAGATCCCCTTCATAGGAGCAGTCGATGAACACATTTGCCGAAACACTTCTTGATGCCACCTGAATCGCTTCGGGAGGAGGACAGCCGATATCATTTGGAGGAGCATAGTCGAGCGAGATCGACTTTATCGCGGCACCGTCACGTAAGACCGAGTGTAAACGGTGCTCGTAGATGACCTGGATGCCGTTATCCTCAATCATCTTACGAAACGTTGCACGATACTGGGCGTTATCAAGATCCTGCTGAAGAATGCCAAGCGTGCTCCCGCCGACCGCCTCTTTTCGGCCCCAGTCGATATGGCTGATGCCACCCCCTGTCATGCCGCCAAGCCACCGGCTCGGCTCCACGATTATGACACTGCAGCCTTCGCGGGCAGCGGCAACTGACGCCATAACGCCGCTCGCCGTACCGCCGTAGACGCAAACATCAGCGAGAGGATGGGCGTCATCCCCATTTGCGGCACGAGTCGACTGTGCAGCCATTACGGGCACACCCAGGGCGCCGAGACGCAAGAACGTTCTTCGATTCATTGCACGGATCTTTGACATGGATAGGTCCCATTGCCGGTGGAGTACACATTTCCGTTGGACATAGGGAGGATACAGACCGCGGTATGGAATGTGAAGTTATCCATGTTGCGACTCCATAGCCCGACGCTGTATCCGCCTGGCCTGTAATGCCGGCGCACCAATGCAGGTCAAGAGACACCAACGGGTCGCGGTTTCACCGTTTCGGCGGCAGGCCCGATACAAACCCTATCGCCTCCTCGCAGAATCGCGTGAGGTCCGCGTCGTCTTCCATGGCTTCCGGCTCGACCGTTGCCCAGCCTTTCATGACGCGGCCGGTGATGTCCATCGGAAGGACGAACGGCTCCGACTGCGTCTGTTCATGATGCTGCCTGTCCAGCCGCACGATCAGCGATCCCTTCCACGGACCGACGCACATATTGCCGTTGATCATGAAGCAGACGCCCCCGAACATCTTTTTCTCCGAATAGCCACGGCGGCGCTGCATCAAGGGTCGGATGCGTTCAACGAGTCGTCGGTCGTCTTCGTTCATGAATGCGATTTCCTATTTGACGCTGTTTTGCAACTTGATTTCGACCCGATTATCGACAATCGCCACCCCTACGACAAGGAAGAGCTGCCGAAAACACTGAAGACGCCATCTGAAGACGCCATCTGAAGACGCCATCTGAAGACGCCATCTGAAGACGCCATGGTTGTCACCGATTGATCGCATCGGAGCTTTGCACGGTGCGGGCAACTTGATGTATATTGACGTTGTCCCGGTTCATGGCTCCGCTCCGATGTCATGTCCAACTTTCGAAGATGATCGCCGTTCACGAAAGGCTCCGATATATCCATGCAGTATGCTCGCCATGGTCTAGCGTCATTCATCGCGTTGTACGTTCTGTTGTGTTGTTGCCAAAGCGGTCGGACTGCCGAACTGGATGCCGATCGGGTTTTCGATTCAAGTCGCTTGCACGAGATCGAGCTGACGATTCCGGAGGATGACTGGAACACCTTGCGAAAACAGACCCGCATGCGTGGCGGCGGCTTTGGGGCGATGTTTGCGAATACGACCGACAAACCGTTCACCTATTTTAGGGGCGAACTATCGATTGACGGGGTCAAGATTTCCGACGTCGCCGTGCGTAAGAAGGGATTCATTGGTTCGCTTGATGATGTCCGGCCATCACTGAAGGTAACGTTCGACAAGTACGAGGACCAACACCCGATCGAGGGACTTGATCGGTTGACACTCAATAACAACAAGCAAGACACGGCGTTGGTGAGCCAATTCCTGTCGTACAAGATCTTCAGCAACGCAGGAGTCCACGCACCGCGAGTCAGCTTTGCCAAGGTAACAGTCAACGGCCAGTACCTCGGGATCTATTCGAATGTCGAATCGTACGACGCACCCTTTTTGAGAAATCACTACGGAGACGATAGCGGACAGCTCTATGAGGGAACGATCGCTGATTTCTATCCCAAAGCGATCGAAAGATTGGAATCCAAGACGGACACGCTTCCGGAGGACGATCCGCAACTTGTGCGATTAGCCACGATTCTGGCATCGGAAGAGGAGTTGCCGATCGAGGATTTGGAGACGCTGATCGATGTCGAGAACTTCTTGAAGTTCTGGGCCGTTGAGAGCCTGCTTGGGTTTTGGGACGGCTATACCCAAAATCAGAACAACTATTTTTGTTACGATCATCCACAGAACCAGCGGCTCTACTTCATGCCCTGGGGGGCTGACGGATGTTTCACCGCCGATGGCGGACCGTTCGGTCGATTTGGTGGCGGACCGCCGCCGGCGTCGGTACGTGCCGAATCGATGCTGGCCAACCGACTTTTCCGCACCAGCGGCATCCCCGAACGCTATCGACAAACATTGTTGCAAGTACTTGACGCGACCTGGAACGAAGATCAGCTAGTCGCCGAGGTTGACCGGATTGAGGCACTAACAGATGGCCAGCTGCACGAACAACAAAGGTCAGATACCAACACGGCTCCCTGGGGCGGCCGGCAATTGACAATGGACGGAGTTCGCAAGTTTATCCGCGAACGACGGAATACAGTCATACGGGAATTGCGAGACTGGCCACCGTCCATTCCACCGCAACCGCGCAAACCGATGTACACCGTCGACTTGGGATTCGCGAAAGGATCGTTTCTCACCCATTGGTCCGAGCAAACGTCCGCCGCGGCCGATGAACAGGGCGAAGTGACGATCGAATTGAATCTGCATGAACGAGACATTGTCCTGACCGACCCGACTATCGCGTCCCATTCGATGCCAGTACCAACTTTTCCCGGGTTTGGCGGGCCTCGTGGTAACACATCCTGGACACCTCCCGCGATGATCGTCATCAAAGGCAAGCAAGACTCCAACCAAGATCAACAAGAGGTTACGCTGACGCTGATGGTGGAAGAGCAACTACTGGCGATGCCACCGAACGAGCCGGTACCGGCATCCGGTTCGATCGTTATCGGCAATGCAGCAGGTTTCGGCTTTCGACCCGACGGGCCGATGGTCAACGGCACGATCGTTTTGGTGCGATCGGGCACCAATGACGGCGATGAAGTCCGCGGAACGTTCGACTTGCAGATATCGGAACTCCACGGTGGTATGTTCGATCAACGACGACGCCGCTAGGGCCGCGAGTCGTGTCGGTCGGATTGTCTTTACGCGGTCCGGTACAGGAGCGTATACTGGGGGTGTTCTGCGGCATGTCGATGTGGTCGCCCGATCGATGGTAAGGAGCTTGGAGTGCACAACATGAGCAGACTGACGGCGTATCGTTGCTCAGTGTTCTTATTGTTGTGCCAATGCGGTCACGCGTTGGTCCTTGCAAATGAGTTGTTCGAGGATCGTGTACGGCCAATTCTTGAGCAGCACTGCGTGAGCTGCCATAACGACTCGGATCGAGAAGGCCAGCTTTCACTACAAACGCGGCAAGCAGCTTTCGCCGACGGTACCATTGTCGCCGGCGATGCCGCAAATAGTCGACTGTTGGAAGTCGTAGCATCGAGTGATCGTGCGACGGCCATGCCCAAAGACGCGGCACCGCTGTCCGACGAACAAATTGCCATCTTGCGGAGGTGGATCGACGAAGGGGCCGTGTGGCCCGACGGGGTGCATCTCGCGGAACCAGTCGCTGCGGATTACGAATGGTGGTCATTGAAGCCGTTGCATGATCCATCGCCACCCGCATTGAGCGACACCTGGATTCGGAATCCCATCGACGCATTCATCTTACACAAGCAAAACGAATTGGGTCTGACTCACACCAGGCAGGCCGATCGGCGGACATTGATCCGACGACTAACGTTCGATTTGCTCGGGTTGCCACCAAGTCCCGAAGAGGTCGAACAGTTTGTCAATGACCCGGCTGCGGATGCCTACGAGAAGCTCGTCGACCGGTTGCTTGCGTCTCCACATTATGGCGAGCAATGGGCCCGGCACTGGTTGGATGTTGTCAAGTATGCCGATACGTGCGGCTATGACAAAGACAAACTGCGTCCCAACGCGTGGCCGTATCGCGACTATGTAATTCGCGCGTTGAATGACGACATGGCATATTCGCAATTCGTGCAGCAGCAGATTGCCGGTGATGTGTTGTTTCCCGATGATCCAAATGGAGTTGTGGCACTTGGTTTCCTGGCAACGGGCCCTTGGGACTTCATTGGTCACGTGGAGGTACCCGAATCGAAGATCGATGGCCAGGTCGCTCGAAGCCTCGATCGCGACGATGTGGTCGCCAACGTGATGAATACGTTCTGCAGTGTCACCGTTCAGTGCGCCCGGTGTCATCACCACAAATTTGACCCGATCACGCAACAACAATACTACGGCC
>JAGQPD010000075.1 GCA_020426865.1 Planctomycetales bacterium | reverse complement strand
TGCGGTATATGAGTCCCGAGCAAGCGATCGGCCAAACCGCGCTCGTCGACCATCGCACCGATATCTACTCGCTCGGCCTAACGCTATACGAGTTCATCTCCGGTCGAGCGGCATTTGCGGCCGACTCCCGTCGAAAACTGGTCGATGATATTGTTCGCACCGACCCGGTATCGCTCAATAAGCTGGTCACTCGGGTTCCGCGCGATTTACAGACCATCCTCGAAAAGGCCATGACAAAGGAAGCGAGTGGGCGATACTCATCGGCGCAACAATTGGCCGACGACCTCCGACGATTCCTCGACCATCGGACCATTACTGCCCGTCCCTCGACGCCTTTGATGCGCGCGTCCCGGTTTGCTCGCCGCAACCCAGCCGTAACAGGTTTGTTGGCCGTTTGCTGCCTGTTGTCATCGATCGTTGCTGTCGGCGCCTCCATCACCGCTTGGCAAGCGTTTGCGGCGGTCAGTGCAGCAACGACTCGTCGACTCGCCCAAGATAAGGAGTTGCATCAGCGAAAGCTCGAAGCCTACGCCCGCGATATGCAATTAGCTCAAGCGGCCGTCAACAAAGCGCAATGGATCGACGCCGAACGTCTTCTATTCAAATGGGTCGACGCGGAAGAAGACCTTCGAGGTTTCGAATGGTACTATCTGTGGGACTGCTGCCATCCGGCCGATTTGGAACGGTCCATTTCGCATTTCGGGTGGGCGATGTCGGTGGCCTTTTCACCCGACGGAGTCCGAATGGCCGATGTGCCTGAATTCAGCGATCACGTCAATATCTGGGATCGCTCGAAGCCGGTTACGAACGAACCCGAGTTTCGGCTGCGTTGTACTTCTTCAAAAAGTATGACACAAGTTGACACTTGCGGGGGTCTGCTGTGTGCAAGTGATTTCGGCGGGAACGTCTACATCTGGGATTGGAACAACTTGGAAGGCGAATTCGAAACGTTGGAAGTCGGTGCGGGGGCCTACCGTATGGCAATGAATCCGTCGCAGACGTCGATTGCAGTGCTATGCTGGGATCGAGCTACGTCTTCCATCGCGCAAGTCTACGATCGCGCGACGAACGAGAGACTGTTCGAATTGCCCTCGCTTCCTGGCTGGGGTACGGTGTGGTTCGCTGGTGACGACGAAGTCGTTGTCACGGTCGAGGGCAGCAATGCCGCGTTAGTTCATCGAATCTCATCGGGCGAGCTCGTACGTCGAGTCGAGTTGTCGGGCAATATTACGACATCGTTGGCCTCGCGAAAAGGTGATGTTATTGCATTAGCGTTGATACACGAGCATGCGTCGTACACGGACGCATGGATCGAGCTGCGGTCCGCCGATACTTGGGAACTCGTCCATCGACTTGATGCGCCTGGCAGCCGCATTCGCAGTCTGGCATTCTCGCGCGATGATATGCAGCTTGCCGCTGGCAACTACAACGGACAGGTTGTATTGTATCAACTAGGTGAAGACAAGGTGCAGCTAGGTGACGTCTCTTCGCGACTCTTGCACGACGGACGTGTCGCCGATCTCGACTTCTCGCCAGACGACAAGACACTTGCCACAGCCGGTGGAGACCGGCTTACGCACCTAATCGCGCTCGGCGATGACGGCGTTCAATTCACAGGGCCGCGGGTCGATCGCGAAAAACTCGCGGACGGCGTCGCGTTTGGCGTGGCGTATTTGGATGACGATCGTGTCTGTTCGACGCGCGGTTCCGAGTACATCGACTTTTGGAATCCCAAAACGGGAAAGCTCATCGATTCGTGGTACCTGGACCCAATATATGGAAAACTTGTCCGGTTGGAGACGCATCGAGGCAGGAAGCTTTTGGCCGCCGGGCGATTTCACTGGCCGCCCAACTACGACGAACCGGGGCGGGTCCTGATCTGGAACTATGATACCGGTGAAAAGCTCCATGAGATTGACTTGCCGCAAAGCGTGATGTCGGTGAGCATGCCCTTTTCGCCGGATGGGCGCTACTTGGCGGTCTGCGGCTACACGTGGTTGTCGGTCATCGACACCACCGACGGTACGTATCGGCAAAAGCAGTTTTCGGATTGGGTGAAGACCGCCGCGTTCTCCCCAGACGGCAAGACGCTCGCCTGTGCAGAGATCAGCGGGCCGACATATTTCTTTGACGTCGAAACGCTCGAGGAGGTTCGTGACCCGATTGTGACGGATGTGGAACTTCCGGATTGTCTGCAATACATTCCGGGGACGCGGAAGCTGGCAGTTGTCGGTCTGGAGAACCGTCTGAGAATCTGGGACACGGAGACGGGCCAGATCGTATCAGAAAGCGATAAGTATCCAGCGTTCTTTGCCACGCTGCGCGTCTCACCAGACGGAAAGCGGATTGCCGTATGCCAGCCCGATGGCAAAATACGCCTGTTTCGATCCGAAGATTTGAAAGAACTGCTAACGTTCGATGCGACACCTGGCTATTTTTACTTCGACTTCTCTCCCGACGGCAATTCGCTCTTAGTCAGTGGCATGATGCAGCCACGGGTATATCATAGTGTTGCGCGCAAGAAGCTCGAGCACCTCAGCGTCGAGGAACTGCGCGACGTCACCTGCCAGACGATGAGCAACATCGATCGCAAAGTCGCGAAGGAGTAATCTCGGGATTCGGTATTGGGAGGAACCGCTCGCGTGGTACACCTCGTGCTCGGTCACGTACTCAGCGCAGCGATACTCCTACTCGACGATTCAATCGGGCTTTCTGCGCGAAGTCATTCGATCCACCGGTCGCGTCACGTTCGGCGCCCAAAGTTCTTAACGGTGTTTGGTGATGAGGTGGCAGCGGAATCGTCGTGCCGTACATAGCCAGGCGATGCCAATGGCCAGGACATACGCCGTTGCCGGCTCGGGTACTATTTTCGAGTCCGCGACGTGCACGAACCGAAACGTTGCGCTGCTTGGTGTCCCGGGTGATTCCGGATCGAGGAGGATTCCTTGACTGCCGCCACCGGACCGACGGAGCAAGTCCGTATAGCTGACCTGCGGTGTACTGGGCATCGGGTCCCCGGGCTGCCAGGCCGTGAGTGACAGGTCGTAACCCACCAGATCGAATTGTAGCAGAAGATCGCGACTGTCAAGATCGAAGTCCACGTCCTCAAGGGACGCGAGATGGTTGTATGCAAATAGCGGACTCGGGCCATTGAAGCCAATATAAAGGCGTTTTTCGTCGGCGTTGTAGCCCGCTTGATACCAGCCGCTCGGGGTTGTTCGAGCCAGCAAACCCAGTCCGACGGCGCTTCCATTCAACGCGACTTGTGTGCGAATGGATGTCGTGGAAAGCGACCCAGCGGGGATCCGTACATACGACCCCACTGGCCTGTCGCCGTCATTGGACAACAATGTAAAACCATCCGGCGACACGGTGCCCGCTGAGTCCGCTTGGTCGTAGCAAGCAGGTTTCGTGTCATGGGGTTTCTCGATAGTTGTCAGGAACGAAAACGTCGAGTGAGCCCTAAACGTAAGACGGAATTCCTTGGTGACATTACGCGCGAGACTCGGGTACCGCTGTCCCGTGTACCGCCGACGAACGATGGCAAGCGTATTGGCGAGCAAGGCAAGGGGTATCCCGCAAGACGTTAGCTGAAGCAAGTCGGGACGCCCAAAAAAATTCTTCCCATCCCTTGTTTTTCGTCGCCACGTGGCGCTTAATCAGCTCACGCATTTCCGTCCAGAGGGTGAGAGGGCGGTTTGATGACAATGCGGTTGACTGGTTTTTGTGGGTGGCTCGCGAAATGCAATCCGAAGTGGAGCTCCTGATCGATCGAGCGCGACGCGACGATTTGGTTGCGTTTGATAGATTGCTGCAGTTGCACAGAAACTATCTGCACGTGCTAGCGCAATTGTGGCTGGCCCCGGAATTCCTTCAAAAGGCTGATCCGTCTGATCTGGTGCAAGAGGCGTTCTTGAAGGCGCACCAGAAATTCCATCAGTTTCAAGGAAGCTCCGCCGCGGAGTGGGCGGCGTGGTTACGACGGATCTTGTCACGAGCGGTCGTGGATTTTATCCGGCAGTATCACGGCCCAACCCGCGACATCACGCGTGAGGAACCGCTCGAATATGTTTTTTTCGAATCGGGGGATCGTTTCGCCGCACTGTTGGCACAGAGCGGTAGTTCCCCGAGCCAACAGGCTCAGCGACGTGAATTAGGTGTGTTGCTTGCGGACGCTCTGTCGCTGCTGCCGGAGAACCACCGGCAAGTGATCGTGTTGCGGAGCCTGAAGGAAATGGATTGGAAAGATGTGGCGTCGATCATGGACCGTGCCATCGGAACGGTACGCGCGATGTGGCTGCGAGCCTTGGTGGAATTGAGAGAACACTTGGAGGAAGTGTAGCCGCGAATTGCCTTTCGGGATTGGTAGGCCAACGATCGGGAACGTGTTACGCGACAATGGCAATGATGGGACGTGTGGTGATGATAGTGAAACAATCGCGGGGAACCTGTCAGGCCTTTACACTCGTCGAGCTACTGGTGGTGATCGCCATTGTCGGCATCTTGATCGCGCTGTTGTTACCTGCGATTCAAGCGGCGCGCGAAGCGGGGCGGAACACGGAATGCAAGAACAAAATTCGTCAAATCGCCTTGGCGTTTCACAATTTCGAATCGGCATACGGCCACTTTGCCGGCGACGGTTGGGGATACCGCTGGGTGGGTGACCCCGATCGCGAGGCACGCGAACGACAACCCGGTGGCTGGCTTTATCGGATCCTGCCGTTCATAGAGGAAGAAGCAATCACGCAACTGGGGCGCGATGGCGATCCCAATAGGATTACACCACAGCAGCGAGCCGGATTGGCTGAGGCCACGCGCCATCATCTGACATGGTTCAACTGTCCAACTCGACGCGGCGCACGTTTGGTCAAGCTTACGAGCGAGTATTCGTTCATCAATATGGACAACGGAGGCGAGTCGGCCACGAGCAGCTATGACGCCAATTGGGGTGCCGGACCGATCCAATACATAACGGGGCCGCAGACCGATCGGATGGATACTGCCGACCGGATGGCATTGACGTCGCCAACGCCACAGCCGGATGGAGTCGTTTATGTGATGTCTTCCATCAAAACATCGCAGATTACGGACGGGTTGAGCAAGACGTATCTTGTTGGTGACGTGTTTTACTGGATCACCGACAACACGGAAAACCCCAACGGCAGAGGTTCCCATTCGCAGTTGTCCTGCTATCTGGTCAACAGCAGCAATTTCCCGCCGCTGCGCGACATGTTGTTTGACGGCAACATCACGCGGCCCGTCGACCGCTGGGGAAGCGCCCATCCTTCGACCTGGAACATGGCATTCTGTGACGCAAGCGTCCGCGCAATGAGCTACGATATCGACCCCTATTTGCATGCTCAGTTTGGAAGTCGAAATGATGGAACGATACTCATCGACGCGGAATACTGGCGATGATCGAGGACGAGATACATACCTCGAACCGCACAGTATCCGTATTCTTGGGAGCAACCAAGCTCCGCTAGTCATATTGCACAGTCAAGCCTGCATATTGCACAGTCAAGCCTGTAAGGCTGGATTAGGTCTCGGGTGGCCTGATGAAAACGGTGGCCTACGGGGCCCCCTCTCCCCCATAAGGAGTTGCGAAGAACTGATGACATTGTTGTGCTAAACTTCGCCGCAACTCCTTATGGGGGAGAGGGTTGGGGTGAGGGGGCGGCGGCGGAGTGGACGTTCCCTATGCAACAGACTCTGGACGCCAAGACGCGCTGTCACCTGCCGAATTATCAGCGCGCCCATATGCCGGGCATACCGTCTTGAGCGTTCATGTCGTCGACTTCATCGTAAATCGGAAGCGATTACGCCGATGCATCACGGCAAACACGCCTGACATTAACCATGCGCCGCTTGTCGGCTCCGGTACAATGGCGTAGTTCCCAGTAATGTAGAACGTTGCTGATGCCGTTGTCGATGGATTGGAGGTCGCATCGGTCAATGATTGGCCAGGGTAAATGGGCCGGATCGTTCGGCCGTAGCCCTCGAGCGTCCAGTCGCTTGTTTGTTGGATGGAAGCGTACGAGCCGGTTCCGTTGGTCGCCGTATAGTTTTCGACGATTCGGTAGGGAGTGAGAATCTGGCCGCTTACCAGATCGACAATTGCTTGATCCAATTCCAAGTTGTACTCAATATACCCCGTGCCGGTCAGGTCAAGCGTTCCCAAGATAATCCCGCCGGCATCTCGATCGTAGATCGTGCTATTCGATGCAATCGGTGCTACGAAACCGCCGAGCGGCCCACTATTCGGCTCCGAAGGACCCGTATACTCGGCGGACCATTCCCAGGCCAGATTCGTATCCCAACCTGGCATCGAAGGTAATGTTTCTCCCGCATACCAAGTTGGTGGCGTTGACGAATAGTAAGCGCGTCGCGCCGCCACACCGCCCTCACGGACTTGCCCCGCCGGACGCAAAGTGTGACAGCGCGTCGCTACCCATATTGGAGACTCCTTACAAGTGCGAAGGGTCGCAACGGTAATCTTTTCTTGACAGGCCACGCGGGTCGCCGCCTTTGTGAATGTCTTGGAAGGACAAGTGCGAAAAATGCAACAAGCCTCTGTGACTGTACGGTCCCGAAGATCTTTGTGGAGAAAGGGCGCAATCTCGTTCGTCATTTCCGTCTCTCTAAGTAGTGCAGACGGTTGCCAGACTGTCGCGGTCGTCGGAGAGAAACCCGTGATCGAGGTACACTTGTCATGACCACCAAGCATTCGTTTCGTTGGACCAAACTCCGTTGGAGCATGCCATGGATTGCCTTGTTCGCACTCATTGCGAATCCAGGTCAAGGCGGAGCGCAGTTGATTCCGCAGAAGGGTGACTACGACGTAGGGTTTGAGTTCTTTGACGCCAAGCCGGACGAGCCGACGGGGATGAGAACCGCTGTGTGGTATCCGACGGTTGCGGGAGCTCAGGGCAATACGGCGATCTATCCGTGGGGTGATTGGCGCTATGAATCGCCCTTCCTTGGTGTTACCGACAGCTCGGAGGTGCCCAGCGGTCAGCCGTTCCCGTTGGTTGTCATGTCGCATGGTTGGGGGGCCTGGGGGGGACAGTTTACTTTTCTC
The DNA here is from genome assembly GCA_020426865.1 of Planctomycetales bacterium. Taxonomy (GTDB): domain Bacteria; phylum Planctomycetota; class Planctomycetia; order Pirellulales; family Pirellulaceae; genus JAGQPD01. Next base: position 7,335 of record JAGQPD010000075.1, on the reverse strand, counting down.
GGCGAGTCATTGGCAAGTCACGGGTACGTTGTGGCTGCGCCCTACCACAACACGAACGCCCTGTCAGCACGCGCCGATGAGATGCGTCATGTCGTTAACACCATGTTGGCCAGAAGCCAATCCGAGCAGGACAAGCTTTACGGACGGATTGACCCGGAGACGCTCGTGATAGGCGGATACTCGCACGGCGTAGCGACCACGTCCTACTTAGCGCTGGGGCAAAACGCCATTGACGCAGACGCGATCGTCCTGGTTGATGGCGCGGGTGCTGGTTGGAATTTTAACGTCGACGTTCCGATCATCCATATTGGTGGCGGGGACTTCTCGTTCCAACAGTCCGTGCCGGTCATAACGAGCCCCGCATTCAACGCCCTCGATGTTGGCAGAGGGTCGAGGGGCGTATATGCCCATCACTGGTCGTTTGGAATCAACGGCTGTCAGATCCGTAGCCAGGTACTGGCAGCAGGACTGGCCGCGGGGGCCACGGAAAGCGAGGTGTTGGCGTCTGTGCAACCCGACAGCTTTTGGCTCGGGTGCAACCCAAACCCGGCACTCATTCCGCCCGACGAAGTACAACAGCGAATGAATGAACAGGTGGTCTCTTTCCTCGATTCCACGTTCAAGCACGAAGAGGGGTATGAGGAAATACTTGCTCCTGGCCGTGAATCGACCGTGAGTGACCTGTGGCTGACGGTGACCGGCGAATCGAGTATTCCATTACCCAAAATTGCGTTGCTCCTGACCGACCCAGACGGGCGCAAGGTTGGGCTAGATGCGACAACGGGCGTGGTTGTCGACGATTTTGGCGGCAGGGCACTCGGTAGCTCAAGCGTCGCTTCACGAAAGGTTGTTTTGGGATTGCCCAAGGAACTGTTAATGGCCGGTGAGTACGAGCTCGTCGCTGTAAGTACCAATCCTGGCGAAACGCAAACTTACGAAATCCAGCTGGGAGCTGCCTTTAAACGTGGCGACGATATCGTGTACTCGCAGTACCTCGTAGCGGGCGGCGATATCGCCCTCGATGGCCACATCGAACCGTTTCGATTTACGTTGTCGTCTCCACTGCCAGGCGACTACAACGGAAACGGTATCGTCGACGCCGCCGACTATACGATTTGGAAGGATAGCTTTGGATCCGCGTCCGACTTGGCCGCGGACGGAAACGGCGATGGCGTCGTCGATGCTGCAGACTACACCGTATGGAAAGACAACTTCGGGTTGGCCGGCGGAATGACTTTCTCGATCGCTGTTCCCGAATCGTCGTGCCTGACGCTGATGTCGCTTGCCGCGGCGTTCGTACCGTTACTGTCGCGGTCACAAACCATCCGTGAGAATGCCTAGAACCACATAGTATTACGCATCCGGGAGCGAAGATGAAATGTCGTATCGACTAATGTATGTTGTGATTGCCTTTTTGCTTGTTGTAAAGTCTACCGTCGCGGCTCCCTTTTCTAGAATCGTCGTTTTCGGCGATAGTCTGCTTGACGCGGGCAACGTGCAGGCCATGTCCAGCGGCGAGCTACCGCCGTGGCCCGCCTACTACCAAGGTCGTTGGACCAACGGCCCGGTGTTTTCTGATTATCTGGCCGAACGTTTGGGGCTGCCTACTCCGGAAGCAAGCCGTCGCGGAGGTACCAACTATGCTCATTCGGGGGCCGAAACCGGATGGGATTGGACCGACGAGTCCATCACATTTTCGGTTCCAGGCATGGGGCTGCAAGTGGACGATTTTCTTGCGAACGATTCTCCTACCGATTCCGACTTGATCATTATCTACGGTGGGTATAACGACCTCGATCCGGGCCGTCAGACGAATGCCCGTATTCCGGCTGAAAATGTCATACAACATGCAAGAACTTTGTACGACGCCGGCGGCCGACATTTTCTGATTCCCAACCTGTTTCCCGATTCTGACCCTTCACAGAACTCTCTGCGTCAGTCGTTCAACGGCTGGTTAACGTTTGGCCTCAGCCAACTGCGAAGAGACTATCCCGTTGCGGACTTCTATTTCTTCAATTCGTACGACTTCATGATTGATCTGTACAACCATCGTGGCCAAAACGGATTGATCTTTACCGGACACGCCCTGAATATGACCACGGGCGAGGTCGCGGCCAATCCGAATCGCTATCTCTGCTGGGACGCGCCCTGGTGCCATGTCAATACGCATGTGCACGAACTGCAGGCAGATATGATTTACGACAAGAACTTCGCGGCACTTCCTGAACCTTCCTCGTGGTCTCTCCTGGTTACGGCGATGCTTGCCTGGCGGCCTCGTTGCAAAAATTCCATCGCCGCGGCCGCGAAGCACAATTCATTCTTTTGAAATAAGTCAATGTCGGGCGCAACACTCGACTCAGCCTACGTCCTTATTCGTAGGGGAAGATTGCCAACGGTTCGGGGACTTCTAGGGGGAATTCAGCTATGAGACGTATCACGCTTTCCGCTGGCCAATTTCTCGGCGGCATTGTTGCCGTTCTTGTCGCCTTCGCTGCCCTCATGTTTCCAGCACGATGCCAGGCGCAATTTCCCCCCGGATGGTTTGAAGATGTTCGTCCGGTGCCAGGTTTGAATAGTCCCTGGCAGGATCAGTCTCCTTTTGTTACCGACGGCGGATTGACGATTTACTTCACGTCGGACCGACCGAATGGCGGAACAACGCGTGTGGAACACGATGTCTGGATGGCCGCGCGAACGAACACCTCGGAAGCTTTTGGCATGCCCGTCAACGTGGGCGTGCCCATTAATTCCGCCGCCGCCGAGACTGGCCTGTATTTGTCCAATGGTGGTACGACGTTATACATGGCCTCCCGGCGGCCTGGGACCGCGGGAAGAAGTGATATCTGGCTTTTCGAACGTGACAACACGTCTGATGTTTGGGGTAATCCCGTTTCCGTTGGGCCGGAGATTAACACCGCTGAGTCCGAGTTTGGACCGTGGCTTTCCAGCGATGGGCTGACGTTGTATTTCTCGCGGCGACAAGGCGACGATCGTTCGACAGAAGATATTTTTCGTGCGACTCGGAATTCCTTGGCGGATGACTTCAGCAACCCGGAAAAGCTGGCAAATTCCCACTCGCATGTCTTGGAAAGCCAGGTCAGTATGTCGTCGAACGACCTTACGATGTTTTTTCAGAGACAATCCTCGCCTTCGTCACCCTTTGAGATTTGGGTTGCGTCTCGCTCGTCCACGAGCGAGGAATTCACCGCACAATACAATATCAATCAGTTTGTGAAAGCCAGTTCTATCAACAGTTCAAGCTATTACACATTCACGCCCTATATTAGTCCGGATTGGCCGGCGGTTGGCTCAAAGCTTTACTTTGGTCTGGCCACGTCCTCGAACGATTGGGATCTTTTCGAAGCTACGTGGGTACCTGAGCCCTCTTCCGTGTGTATGTCATTCGTCGCTGTCTTCGGGTTACTTGGCAGTGTGCGAATGCAATTGGGGAGACGCCTTAGACACTAGTTGGCGATTATGTGGACACTGAAATCGTTATCAAGAAATCGTTGTTGTGATTTACTGTTGTCAGGCGCTTACGGCAGCGTCTCCGTTCTCGCAATCCTAACGTTTACGGTGTCAGTTGTCGTAGCCGCTCAATTTCGCACGCATGGAATTACTGTCGAACGCGTCGCGACCGGCTATGCGTTTACCGAGGGCCCGGCGCCGGATGGCAAAGGCGGCATCTGGTTCTCCGACATTGACAACACCGATATCTATCGATTCGACATCGCCACTGGTGTGACGACGTTACAGAATGGCGAATCGGGCGGCTCCAATGGACTGGTGTTCGACGACCAAGGCCGCTTGCTGGCCGCTGAACATTCTACGCAACGTGTTACCCGTACTGATGGCGATACGATTGAGGTGCTTGCCGATTCCTGGAACGGCTTGTCACTAAACAGTCCCAATGACATGGTGGTCGATAAGCAGGGTGGGATATACTTCACGGATCCGGCGTATGCCAACAACGTGCAACCGGAGGCAGTCTACTACATTGCCCCGAATGGCGAGCTCTCGCAGGTTATCACGGGGTTGTCACGGCCCAACGGAATCGCCTTGTCGCCCGACGACGGGGTACTCTACGTTGCAGAGCCCACGTCGTTGCCTGGGCCCAATAATTCGAACATGAAGATCTGGCAGTTTGATCTGGCAAGTCCCGGATCGCCAAGTAACAAACGAGTTTTCGCGAATTCGTTTGCAGATGGTTTGACCGTCGACGCCTACGGCAACGTCTTTGCCGCGACGTATGCGGGTTTTACTGCGTGGACACCGTCGGGCCAAAAGATTTTCTCTCGGTCGTTTCCCAATGCCACAACGAATGTGGCCTTCGCCAATCCTGCTGGCACATACCCGAATACACTCTACGTAACCGCCGGTGGTTCACTCTATCGCACGGAACTGCTACCGGTACCAGAACCCGCCTGTTGGCCGTTGTTGATGTGGATTCTTGTTCTGGCAAAGTTGCGCGGCTGTCCTCAGCCGTCTCGCCACATGTCTGCGATGCGTGACGAACTATCCAGTGCGTCTGTCGGCGAAGAACTGGCGCTTCACTGCATTGACCTCGTATAGTCTCACGGTCAACGTGGCGGTGGCCAGCAACGATTGATTTCAAAACCAACGTGATCCGCCACTCACGTTCAACTGTTGGTTGGCTCATTCTTTTGGTTCTCACGGAGGCTCAGAGTCACGGGGGGGAGTCAAATCTGGCTGTGGATGATTCGAGTCATGCCTCTCCTCGCCACTGTGGCTCCGTGAGACAATCTGTCCGCGTGCGAACGATTGCGTGCTCGTGCTCTGTCCGAGAGACCTCGGGGACAGATCATCGTAGTGACGCTTTCGAAACCGCAAATAACACGACGATTATTTGCCCGTGTCGCGCGTAAAAGCTCAGGTAAGCAACGTCTAATCTAAGGGCGGACTACTATCGGAGAAGAAAATGGTGATCGCGAAACATGCCGTACTGACCTTTCTTGCAGTTTATTCTGTCTTAGCTGAGCCAGTCCTTGGACAGATCCCGCAGGGTTACTTTACCGACGTGAGGAATGTCAGTCCGAACACGGGAGTAGCGTCGTTTGATTTCGCGGCCTTCGCCTCCGCCGACGGATTGACATTGTACTTCAGCGACACGCGTAACAACGGCCTCACGCCGATCCCCGGAAACCTCGGCGATGAAGATATGTGGATGGCGACCCGCAGCAGCGTTGACGAGGTTTTCTCGAACCTCGTCAATTTAGGACCGGGAGTCAACGGCCCGAACGCGGACGATGTGGGGAGCATATCGTCCGACGGATTGACGCTCTACTTCGGCTCCAATCGCAGCGGCAACTGGGACCTCTACCAAGCCACACGTTCTTCGACGTCCGAGCCCTTCGGAAACCCGGAAACGTTGGGGCCGGGAGTGAACACGGTCGCGGTTGAGAATGTACCGCGGGTCTCGCCGGATGGGTTGACGATGGTCTATCACGTAGGACTCGAAGGTCGAGCTGATCGGGACATTTGGATGGCAAGTCGGAGTTCGCCAAGCGAGCCATTTGGAAACGCACGCTCCTTGGATATGAATTCCGATGTTGAAGATTGGTGGCCGACGATTTCGAGTGATGGCCTTGCCTTGATCACTTCAGATTCGTACTTTCGACCACTTCGCCCCGGGGGCGAGGGTGGACTCGACATCTGGGTCTGGACCCGCAACGGACCCGACGAGGCTTTCACTCAGGCCATGAACCCGGATGTACTCTGGCCGGGATCCGAACTGAATTCAAGTCGCGATGCCGGATACGTTTATCTTTCTCCGGACTGGCCAGCGATTGGCTCCAAGATCTACTTCACCGGCGAAGTATCCGCCGCTCGCGGCTATGGAGATGTTTTTCAAGCAACCTGGGTACCGGAGCCCACAACATCCGGGATCACCTTCGCGATTATCCTGCTGCTGACTGGGTGTAAGAGACGACGATTGCCGAGCTCGCTTGAATTGGATTTTCCGAACAGATGGGACGGGATACGGGATCATCGATTCGCGCAATGTTGTCAGTCGATGCTAAGCAATGACAACTAAATCGATCACGTCAAGTCTGCGGAGCTAGCGATATCAAACGGAGAAGAGCAATATGCATCGATACTTCCTGCACAGCACGATTGCCGTTCTGGCTTTTGTGTTTTGTAGTGTCAATTGCCGTGGCGATATCTACCGCTGGGACACCGGTGAAGTGATTCAAGGAACGGAGGGGATCACGCCCGGGCCGGGGCCCGGCCCGGGAGGGGCATGGATTCTCTGGAACACGGAAGAGCACAATCTACGCTACGCAGATTTATCTGGGGGAAGGGATTTGACGGGTGCGATTTTCGCATACTGCTGGTTGGAGAATGCTCGATTCACCGAAGCCGACCTTAGCAATGCTGTTCTTTCCCTGTCAAACCTCGAGAATGCAGACCTGACAGACGCCGTTGTGATCAGTACCAATTTTTCGGGCGCCATAGGGTTCACCGCAGACCAACTCTATTCGACACACAGCTATAAAGCACAAAACCTTGCTGGTATAAAATTTAGCCAGAACGACCTAAGCGGATGGAATTTCCAAGGTCAACTACTCTTACGCAGCGAGATTACGAAATCGAACCTGACCAACGCAGATTTTCAACGGGCTCATCTGGCGTTAACAGACCTTGAATCTTCGATCCTCGAGAATGTAAATCTGACTGATGCGATAATTGCTGGAGCAAATCTCCGCAATACAAATCTCACTGCCGCGAACCTAACCCGCGTCTTTCTTAACAATACTCGATTCGAGTCGACGACCTTGACGAACGCGGTATTCACTGACGCGGACGTGAGCGGCGCCTCGATGCGTAACGTTACGGCGCATGGGTTTGTTCCAGAGCAACTGTATTCAACGAGTAGCTACCTGAACCACGATCTCACGAGAATTGATTTGATTGGCAACGACCTGAGTCGCTGGGATTTTCATGGCCAGAAGCTTCTTAATTCCAAGTTTTCTAACACGACGCTCACCAACGCGAATCTCGAGGGGGCGGACCTCACGAATTCACAACTTGAAAACGCTGATCTATCGGGGGCGTTCGTGGTTGGCACTAGTTTTCGCAACACGACGGCACGAGGATTCACGTCCGCACAGCTCTACTCAACGGCCAGTTATCAAGCCAAGGATCTGCGAGGCGTTGATCTTGGAAATAACGACCTAGGCGGGTGGGATTTGTCTGGACAGAACTTAACGAGTGCCGCGTTCCGTGGAAGTCGCCTGCAAAACGCCGATCTGCGTGGTGCGGATCTTAGCGATAGCATACTTGATTCCGCCGAGCTTTCTGACGCCAACCTCT
>JAGQPD010000074.1 GCA_020426865.1 Planctomycetales bacterium | reverse complement strand
CTGTGAAACGCCTGAGCAGCAATTGCCAATTGTCGCAAGTTATTTTGGCAATGCGTCTTTCGGGCCGCACTTCTGGCGGCTTGAATCGACGGAAGCACGATCGCCAGCAATAAGCCGACTAAACCCACGGTGACAAGCAGTTCGATCAGGCTAAAGGCACGACGAGCTGCGATTGTTGGTGCAGAAATGCTCCACATCTGCCGGTGCACCTATTATTTCCTTCTTAAGAATCCCGCCCCGAGTCCAGCGAAGGAGAGGAGAATTGCACTCGCCGGCTCGGGAACCGCAACGTATTCAACGGTCAACTTTGGTCGTAGAGCGGGGTCGGTGGACTCGCGACTGAAGATTCGCCGCACCGTTCCATTCTGCTGCTCGTCGCCGATCAACATCCAACCAAAGTCGGATGCGGGGTCGTCAAGCCACGTCTGAACGTCGGCAACCAACCCAGCGCTTGACTGCCAAGTGTAGGGGCCAGGCGCCAATCCAACAGAGGCCGAGCCACTAGCCGATTGCACAAAATCCCCGCCTTCCGTCGTCCAGAATTGAGCGTCATAGAAACGGTGTTGCCAGGTGGCATCCCCAATCGTCGGAGATTCGCCTCGCCCGCCTCCCGGACCACCACCTCCTGACGTTCCTTCACCCCAACCGCTCGTGAGGCGATGGAGTGCAAACTCCCGGCTCTCAGTTTCTGTCTGCGCGGCACCATCCACGTGCAGGGTTAACTGCACCGCCGAGATTCGGGCTGAAATTGGAAGCGAACCTGCTACGTCGAATTGCAGCAAGGCGCGCCGTATTCCCGCGGCGTTATTGCGACCAGCAAATAGAGTGCTTGCTAAGCCGCCACTGTTGCTCGACTCTGAAAACATTGTGTTGTCGGCCATCGCTGTCATCGTGATCGATTCGGCGACGCAGATCGAACAAGACAAGATGGTCGATAATAAGCTGCCGAAGATAGCACGTCGCATCGATGCAGGGCCTTTTTTTTGAGGGAGCCGATGTCCAGAGGCGGAACGCCCGTTGCGGATGCCGCCATTTACTTCCAGAGGCGAAGGGATTCAGTTCACCGACCGCCGCTTGCGGGCGACAGGATCATAGCATAGCATGATACGATCCTGTCGCAAGGGATGGGGCTGCGGCTCCTGTGTTACTTTTTTTGGCCGGCTCGGAAATCGATTAATGTCTAGCTCATGGTCACTTCGATGCCTTCGTCTCCCGTTGGGGAACATTCTGCTTCTATTGCTCTGCGTGCAGACGCCTCTCGCTGCTCAACAGGCTTCGCCGACTCCACCGTTGCCGACAAGTGATGAACAGCCCATCACCCTTCGCTGTGCTGTCATTGGCGGAATGCACGACACGTCTTTCTGGCAAGAGCTGACCGAACGCTTCACGGAACAAACCGGTATTGAGGTCGAAATGTCGGTCACTGGGCCCAAGCGGGTCATCGCCAAGTCATACGTCGTTGATAATCTGGATCTGATAACGATGCACGCCAGCGACACGATCATCAATCTGGTGGCCGACGGTTACGCCGAGAACCCTCAGCCGTGGGCGCGCAACGACCTGGTAGTGGTTGGTCCCACAAGTGACCCCGCCGGTATTCGCGGAGAAAGAGATGTGGCGATCGCTCTAGAAAAACTCATCCGCAGCAATTCCAAGATCGTGATACACAGCAGTCTTGGGGCAAACGAGGTGTTGCGAGATATCCTGGACGAAGTCCCCGTACCGCTTAACCCCGCCAACACGCTGATGCTACCTTCGGACCGACATCGCCAGATGCTCGTGCGCGCCGAACAAGAGCAAGGTTACACGCTCGTGGGTCGCATTCCGTTCTTGAACGGTAAGATCGAGCATGAAGGAATGTCCATCATGGTGCAAGGTGATCCGCGCTTGCGTCGACCTTACGTGGTCGCCACGGCGCCGGCCGACCGCATCGGTGCCAACCGAAATCGTGCGGCCTGCCAGCTTGCGACGTTCCTACGGCAGAAAGATACGCAGGACTGGATCGCGAGCTTTGGCATCGGCCACTTTGACGAACATCCGCTCTTCTATCCGATCACTCTGCCGTCTTCAACGCCGACACACGAAAAGATCATCCCAATCAACGCTCAGGTCCTTGCAGGTCTTATGCGGACTAAGATTCGCGTTACTCTACATGACGGAATCGATACGGCCTACGAAGGCGTATTGCTTAGCGATCTCTTGAGTCACTCGGATATCGCCTTAGGAGAAAAGCTGCGTGGCCATCTGGTAGATCAAGTCATCGTGGCAGAAGCAAGCGACCACTACCGCGCGACTTTTTCCCTTGTTGAATTGGATCCAGCAACTCAAGACAAGGTTGTATTGATTGCCGATCGACGCGACGGCCAGCCGCTCGACGAAGCCGAGGGTCCTTTTCGATTGATCGTTCCAGAGGAGCAACGCCACGTCCGTTGGGTCCGAATGTTGACATCGCTCAGACTGACGCGGCCCGCAACTCCGAGCGTGAACTGAGAGCTCCATTAGCCGCAGCGCGTAAGTGATGAGGCTCATTATGGCCGGTACCGTCCCATCTCCCCAACTCAAAGAAGACTCCCCGCAGTATGTGGCTTGGCTCAACTGTCTCGGAGTCGTCGGGCCTCCGTGCCGGCAAAAGCGCTGACGGCTATCCGCGCCTGAGGGCGTAAGACGTATTCTGTCGCTGGGGCTGGGTTCCCGGTTCCTCAACAACGGGACTGTGACGGCCCAAGGTTACAACTCGATTCATCGTCTCCAGAAACTAGGCATGAAAAGAACGATCACCGGGATCATCTCCAAGCGACCAAGTAGCATCAGGAACGTGAGCAGGAGCTTGCTCGCCGGTTGGAAGTGGGCGTAGTTTTTTGTGGCGCCGATCGTTCCTAAACCGGGCCCGACGCCATTGAGCGTTGCGCCAACCCCACTTGCGCAATCGATTAGCTTCTCCTGAAGCGAAAGGCCAGCGTCGGTCCACGCAGCGTCGGGCTCGATGAGAATGAGGCTAAGCCAGGATACGACAAACGTGAAGAGTATCAGTCCGAAGTAGAACAGAACGTGGTTGCCAATTTCGTCACCGACCCTATCCGAGCCAATTCGAATCGGGCGAACGACCGTCGGATGGTAGCTGTTCTCGACCTCGCGGCAGAGCACCTTCCATAAAATGATGTGTCGGATCACTTTGAGGCTGCAGCTTGTGCTGCCCGCGCATCCGCCAACGAACATGAGCAAAAAGAGCAGCCCTCTACCGAACTCGTTCCACTGATCGAAATCGTGCGTTCCGAATCCGGTGTTCGTGAGAATCGACGTCACCTGAAACAGCGAATATCGGATAGCTTCGGAGATATTCGCAAAGTCTCCGTGCCCCAAACCGAAGAGGACGACCGCGAATGTACTCAGCACGAGCAAAAGGTAAATGGAGGGTCAAGGTAAATGGAGGGTCCAAGGTAAATGGAGGGTCCAAGGTAAATGGAGGGTCCAAGGTAAATGGAGGGTCTACAATTTGGAGCTTGAGAAATGGAGTCCTGGTCCCTGTCCACGCTGCGGCCTATCCTCAGTCGAGCGGTCAGCTCCGCATTGGGCAACTGGTGCGTGCGGCGATTCGTTATTTGAGCACCAACGACCGTAAGGCCGTGGCTCGCGAAGTTAAGAAGGCGGCGAGTGCGTCCAGCTCCGGCAGCAACTGCGGGCGCCCGTCACCATAGTGGCGGACCAGTTTTTTCAGATAGAGATCGCGAAACGTTTCCAGTAGCGCGGTGGGATTGCGATAGAATCGGCGCTCGGGGAACGTCATCCATTGGCCGGCATCCAACGGCCGCTGCCAGAGAATCAGTCGTGGTAATTCACGTGGCGCAGCATGCGGCGTCCTCACGTGTGAAGGACCATCACGTTCTCTCAGTGCGAACGATGCTGTTCGGCACAACTACCGCAGTGCAAAAAATGGTCGGCGTAGCGGGATGACTGCAAAAAGGTAAGTGAGTGGAGGGTCTACCAAGGTAAGTGGTATAGGTAAGTGGAGGGTCTATATAGGTAATTGGAGGGTCTATAATTTGGAGGCAGATTGGAGGGTGGACTGCGCAGACTGGGGCGGTTAGGAGGAAGCGATTGCGTGCTCGGCAATGTTGGCGGTGGGCGTTGTTCGCCGAGAAGTGGCGCGCGAAGACGAAAATCATGCGGTGCTGACACGCAAATGGTGCAGAATGGCGCGTCCGG
>JAGQPD010000073.1 GCA_020426865.1 Planctomycetales bacterium | reverse complement strand
GTTTGCATTGACGCGATCAATCATCAGTGCCAGGCCCTATCACTGCGGCGGACAGCCGCTGACAGCCCCATCACGTGGGGGAGCGTTGATCCGCCGAATGTCGATGAGGTTCGATTGCTTCACCAATACGTACGGCTTTTCGCGGAAATTGTCGCGATCGAGTCGCAACTGATCTCCGGGGCAGATTGGAGCGAAGAATTTGATCGTATCCAGTGGCCAAACCAGGCGATTTCGATGTACCAGTGCGTCTGCGAACTGGCCGGCCAGTGGCCACTCGTTGTCGCTCCGGAGGATTGAGCCGAACTGCTTTTTCGCAGGTCGTAGCTCGACCTCTCCGCGTCAAGTTGTTCTGGTACCGCACGCCAGCCACGATCGTACTCGCGTTCCGTTACCGGCAAACTCTACGGAGTCCATTCAAAGACTTGCCCATCGTTACGAGCGGCGAGGCGTGCGAAGGTCGAAAAATCGATGTCGTCTCGGAGGAAGTGGACACTATTGTCGGCCAATACGAATTGCGCTCCACCCCAGTGGCGGCTGCCAAAGTAGTGGTCATTGCGGGGGAGCTTTTCTGTGCTGTCGTCGAGCCGAGCATTGATCGGATAGCGAACATTGCGGGCCGACGAAATGCAAACCAATGCGTCGCGACTATTGCGCCAAAAGACGCCATAAGTCCACGTCTGCAATTGGTATACCCGCTCGCCAATCATCAGTGTCTTGGAGGTGCCGTCGGTGATTTCACGAAATCGTGTATGGCTGTCCGGATAGAACAGACCGTCACGAAAATAGTCGCCGCACACTTTGTCTTCTAAATCCTTAATGTCGCCCGTCATTCCCGATCCAGCAACGCCCACGTAATGTGTGTCCTTTGTCACCATCGGGTCGCCGATCTGAGATCCCTGGTCGCTCGGACAAATAAAGTCCGGTACCAGCGTAAAGCCGGCTCTGCCATCGGCCGCGTGCTCCCAATCGGTCTGCAGATAGTCGTAAAGTGACTGTTGCTCGAGATTGGGCAGTAAATATGCTTGCCACCCCAAACTCCAGTTCTTGTCGACATTGGTAAAATTTCCGCCCGGTGGTAACTCGCCGTGGCTGTCGTGATATTCAATACTCGCCAAGCCCAATTGCCGTAAACGGTTGGCACATTCCGTTCGCCTGGCCGCTTCTCGCACTGCTTGCACGGCCGGCAAGAGCAACGCCAATAGAATGCCAATGATTGTGATCACTACTAGCAACTCAATGAGCGTAAACCCACGTGGTAGTCGTGGCAGGACACGAAAACCACGTCGGGAACGTCGCAACATCATGCAGCCCCCCAGTAGACCGGAAACAAACAAGCCATTCGGTTCCGGTACCGCCACGTAGGCGGCGAAAATATTTGGATATTGCGCCGCGGCCGTGTTCGCCAAATCCCATTGCTCCAGAATATTCACGAATTCTTCGATATCACCGAAATCAAAACTGCCGTCGCGACAGACGTTTTCCGTCGTACAATGCGCTAGCACGCCCGAATTGCCCGCGTGATTGAACATGTCGCCAGCTTCCTTAGCCTCGCGAAAATAGGTGTCGAAATAAAGGTCAGGGTCACGTAATGCCAGAGCAAACGCTGCAATATCTCCCTCGTCAATCCCCACGACATCATTCATATCGCCCAACTGAGACGAAAAGGAAACGTGAAATACCTCATTGCTGGCAAAGCCCAATTGGGGGACGAGTCCATCGACCGGATCCATCACGATCGTTTTGAATGAACCACTAATCCCTTTCGTTGCCTGGATCAACGAGATCGTCTCACCACGTTCGATCGAAAAACCTTCGGGTGTCATGATCTTGAGCGTCCCGCCAAGATTGGCAGCACCGCTGATGTCCAGCGAATCGTACGAGTTCGTTGTAGCATTCAGTAAATCTAGCGTCAGGACTCCCGTATCCCCTTGAGTGTAATCGCCAGTAAGCTTCCACTGCGTCACCGGCTGCGACGAGGCATTTCCCGGAGCGAGTTCGCCCTCGTTGAGGATGTTGCCCACAAACTCCCCAGTCCCGGATATGACGCCCCCCTCGGCAACATGCAACGTGTCCTGGACGCGAACATCGCCACCATCTAAGACGACCTCGCCATGGCCAGTGCCGCCAAGTCCTCCACCAACTATCATGTTTGTGGTAGATAGTATTCCGTTGCTTAGACGAAGCTGCGCATTGGCCGATGCCGCCGTGCTTGACTTGGCATTCTGTTGACCAATCATTACGCTGTCAAAGCCCAGGAGGTCGCCGCTGACGATCGCCGAACCGATGGCACCTCCGGTGGGCGAATCATTCACCCCAACTCGAAAGACCGACGAGCGACCGTTCGCACCACCCGTACCGGTCAGGCCATCGAGAACCGTAAGCGAGCCTTCAGCCGCATTGCCGGATTCATTCCAACCGACGTTGATCGATCGGAAACCATTGAGTGTACCTTCAACCCAGGCGCCACCCACGGCACTGGCAGGACCGTCCGCCGCGTAGCCGATGGTTAGATTTTGTGGACCGTTGCCGTTGGCACGCACGTCGCCTTCGACGATGAGCGAACCAGTCGCTTCGGCTGATTCTCTGCCATCGGCGGCCGTTGCCGTGCCGATGCCGAGATTGCCACCAACGTCCAAGTACCCGAGATTGCCTCGAACACTCTCGATCGCGACGTCGCCCGCCACCGAACCCGCCCCATCCACAAATCCGATGTCAAGGTAGTCCGCGATTACAAGCCCGCCACCTCGCACCGAGAGGTCGCCGTTTCCAGCCAACGGCGTTGCGACAAATCCGGTTCGCCAACCGACTTGCAACGATCGGGCGGCAATCGCATTGCCCAAGCTCAGACTTGCAGTCGCAATGCCATCGTTTCCTAACTGCGCGTCTATTCCAAGATGAGGGACTCCCGCCGTCCAATTCATCGGCTCGATCCATAGATTGGATTGAGTCGCTTGCCATTGTGTCGACTGTGCGCCGGCAATCCGTGGGCAGATGAGGGCCGACAGCATCCCAAGCACGAGCAGGCTCACGTGGCGACTTTTTTGATCATGCAGTGCAATCATGACGCTGGTACCTGGTCACCCTTCGAATCGAACTCAAACAATATTGTGCCTTCTGCGAACTAGGAAGATCGCCAAAACGCGAAGAATTCGGTCACTGGGCCCCCCGGATCCCCCCCCCGACCTTTCCGGAACCTTCCCTATCTAGTTAGCGACAACCGGCAATATGCTGAGCGCAAATACCGACAAATATCACAACCATTTGGTCCGGCGTCGCGGACGATGGGCATCGTTACACACAGAATCCCGGCGTCGGCAACGCGGTCGAGCGATCGTCACGGAGATTAGGAGCGCTAACAGCGTTGCCTGTGAGTTCGGTTCTGGTACAGCGTGCGCAGCCGAATACAAAGCAGTATTGCCGAAATTGTCCTTCCAAATCGTGTAGTCTGCGGCATCCACCGTGCCATTGCCACTGCCATCGGCATCCAGTTGTGACATCGAACCAAAGCTGTCTTTCCAAACCGTGTAGTCGGCAGCATCGACAACGCCATTGTGGTTGTAGTCGCCCGCGATCGTGGCACTCACGACAATCGTCGCGTCCGCGGTTTCGCTCCACTGGCCACGCTCACCACCGAGACTATCCGGGCCGGCGTTGAGCGGCGAGTCGTCGAGGTTCCCGAAAGTGACCCAGGTTTCCGTCGGTGCTTCTCCGGCGTGTGACACTCCGTTAGCTCCAATCTCCAAGTACACGTCCGTCATCCCTTGGCCCAGGATATCGTATACGACGGTGGCGATCAGCCACGCTTCCGTCTCCGGCCCCGCCTGGAAGAAGTTCGCGTCCCGCTCCCGGTCCGGCCCTAGGCCAGTATATATCTGTCCACTATTTGTCGCGGTGTGGATGCGGAAGCCCTGGATGCGATCGATGCGGTCGGCCGTTACGGTTACTCCGCCCGATTCCGCTGGTATGGAACTGTCGTTGACATCCTGGAAGCGATATTGGTCTGTACCCATCTGCGTCATGGGATCGATGAACTCGTCATTGACAACCCGTACGTCTTGCCAGGCAATGACGCCTGGATTTGACGAGGCCAGATTCAACGAAAAGGCAGTCAGCGTCTTGAAGTCGTCCGATTCGTCTGGGGTAGGGCGGCCCCATACGTATAACGTCCCGCTGGTTTGCTCCAGGCTCGCCTGAAGCGATGGGACTTCGCCGACGACCGAACCGGTGGCTGGGTCACCGATCGCCGACAGCCAGAAGTGTGCGGCACGCGATGCCGATGTCGTTGTGCCGATCAGCAACAAGGTTGTTGATAGGCAAAGCGCGCATCGCCACGCCGAATCGTGTCGACGCTGCCGGTACTTTGAATCGTTCGGACGATCAGCCATCGAGCACCCGGTAATGCAATTGCTCGGAATAATGGACTTGGAAGACAATGGAGACCTTCCGTCCATCGTAACAGGTACGAAAGTTGGCGTACAATCTTTTTTTTGTGAACGGCGACTAGAAACGCCATCGCCATCTGCCGTCACCCGATGTGCGGAATTTTGCGACGGAAGTGGCGAAATCGGCGGCCGTTGGAAACCTGCGGCGGGCATCTTTTTCCAGGCAGCGTAGGCAGATTTTCTCCAGTTGTCGAGGGATTTCGCGGCGGATCGATCTGGGGCTGGGTGGGCGGTTGTTGATGATGTCGTCCAGCACCGTGGCGACATCACCGGAAAATGGTACGCGGCCGGTGAGCAACTCGAACAGGACGACTCCCAGCGAATAGACATCCGATCGGGCATCCGCTGCATGTGCGGTCCCGGCGGCCTGCTCGGGGGACATGTATTCGGGCGTGCCGAAGATCATGCCCGTCTTGGTGAGCTTGCGGCCGGGCTCTCCCTCGGTCTCGATGTCGGACATCTTGGCGATGCCGAAGTCCACGATCTTCACGAAGTCCGCGTTGTCGTGGCGCGACACCAAGAAGATGTTCTCGGGCTTCATGTCGCGGTGGACGATGCCCTTGCTGTGCGCCGCCCCCAGCGCGCGGCAGCACTGGCTGACGATGGCGATGGCGCGCGGCACGGCGAGCACGCCCTCGCGCTCGAGGACGTTCGCGAGGTCCTCGCCCTCGAGGTACTCCATGATGAAGTAGCTCGCGCC
>JAGQPD010000072.1 GCA_020426865.1 Planctomycetales bacterium | reverse complement strand
ACGCTCTTCCGATCTGACGCTGACATTGTCGAATGACACGGATACTTGATTGTTCGAGGTATCCACGGCACCGCTGGCAGCAAACGCTAGACCGGTCGTGTAGCTAACAACGCCGTCGGCGAGGATGCCCAAGTTGAGGGGATTTTCCGCGTCGGACGGCAGGAATGAAGGAAAGAAAGAACCTTCGATAGCCAAATGGGCGTCTCCGCTACCTGCGAAGGAACCCGACAATGTGGTTGTGGTTCCGCTGCTATTGTCGACATCGAGAACGTATCCGCCGTTGTACTGCGACAACTGGTCTCCCGCACCGAATTCCGCCACAAAGACACCGACACGCCCTTTTCCGCCAACAAAATCACTGTTCACAGTGGCCGTATAGTCGAGGGTCAACTCGTTAGCCGCGGAATCGTCGACGTAAAATGTACTCGTGCCAGTTGAGTCTTCGCGGACGCCAAAAGCAAGGCCGTACGTCCAATTCACCTGCAAATCGACAACGTTTTCATTGCCCAGCAGCAACTCCAATTCCGGGTCGGCCCCGACCAGCTGAAGTCCAACCGCATCGTCATAATACTGACTGCCGGCAAGGTTCACCTGAAAGCGAATGTCACGATCTCCGGCTTGCCGGGTTGCCACGATCTGGCTCTTGGCAATCCCTAGTGACTGAGCAAACTGTGTTCGAACGTTGTCGATCGTACTGCCACTGGATAGCGACAGGGACTGGAGCTTTTCGTTCAACCCTGTGAGGAACTGCGAACCAACCGCTTGGTCGGCACCGATATCGTCGGCCAACGCGTCCCCGACGAACGGTGCCGGGACACTGAGGATCTGGGTGTTCAGCGTGTTTTGAAGGTTGGCCAGGTATCCATCGCGAAACCCTTCATCAATGAGCCCCAGGTCAGCCGCCAGCAGTGTTCGCGAATCGAGATGCTCGATGTTGAACGGGCGAGCGGTCACGCTTCGGCGGAGGTGGTTGCGTCTGTCGCTGCTTTGTCGGCGTGTACGTTGGTTGCGGTTGCGGCCAAACATGGGGGCATCTCCTCTTTGTCGCGATCGTTCTGGATTGGATTTACAGGGCCAAGTGAGCAGGCTAAGCTGGCAGCTAACCTGTCATGTCCGGACGTGGAATTCGTCCGCCAAAAAACTTGGCGATCTTGGAGACGGCTGACGAATTGGCGGAAAAACCGGCCTTTGTGGCTCGTTCGTGCAACGGCTCCTCTGGTGTTCTGTTCCCAGCGGGAGCACGCGGATCGAGCGGACAGAAAAACTGGGATCGAGGATTTTTGACGGGCCCAAGGCCTATTGCGAGAGGGACGGAATGACAGACGACGCCGTAACGCGATGGGTTGAGTCGCTCGAGCAAGGGGACGAGGAAGCGGCCTCACGGCTCTGGCAATACTGTTTCCCCAAACTCTTGCGTTATGCGGCGCGCCGATTGCCGGACCATCTGCGCCGAACGATGGACGAGGAGGATGTGGCCCTCAGTGCCTTTAAGAGTTTTTGTTTGGGTTCGGAGCGTGGGGCGTTTCCGGAGATGAGGGGGCGGGACGAATTATGGAAGTTGTTGCTATGTATCACGGCCCGCAAGGCACAGGCTCGGCTGCGACATGAGACTCGCGAAAAAAGAGGTGGCGGGAAAGTGAGCGGAGAGTCCATATTCATCACAGACGCTGCCGAAGGAATTCCGGCGGGAATTGGCAACGTAGCCGGAGCGGCACCGACCCCCGACATGATGGCGCAATTTTCCGACGGCTGCGAGCAACTGTTGGAGCGTTTAGGCGACGACACGCTGCGGGCAATTGCCCTGCTGCGAGTCGAAGGCTACAGCGTTGATGAAATCGCCCAGCGCGTAGGATGTGCCAAACGTTCGGTGGAACGACGATTGAACCTGATTCGCAAAACTTGGTTGGACGCGACCGACACCGAAAACGAGGAATACCTGTGAGTGGCAACAATGCACATCGAAGCGATGCACCGAGTATTTCGCTGGAAGCCCTTCAGCAGATTGAGGATATCTGTGCAAGATTGGAGCTTCATTTCCGGTCGGGTGTACGGCAGAATCTTGACAATTACCTGAAAGGCGTAGCGGGAGATATTCGCAATGAATTGTTGCGAGAGTTGTTGTTGTTAGACATCGAGATGCGTCGCGAGCTGGGTGAGGCGGTAAGTTCGAGCGATTATGACTATCTCGCGACAACCGCCGACCAGACCGTTGTCAATAAGGTGTTTGACGAAACCTACTATGAACCGCGTTCGCGCCGAGCCTCTCCATCCCATGTCGCCGCACGTTACGCATTAGGGTCACAAATCGGGCCCTACACGTTGATCGAAAAATTGGGGGAAGGTGGCATGGGGACGGTGTTTCTTGCGCGGCAATCCGAGCCGATCCAACGTGACGTGGCCATTAAACTCGTGCGGCCTGAACTGGCGTCTGCCAAGGTGCTGGACCGATTCAACCAAGAACGACAGGCCCTCGCGGTGATGAATCACCCACACATTGCGAGAGTTTTCGATGCGGGAACAGCTGACGACGAAACACCATTCTTTGTCATGGAGCTGGTGACCGGCCAACCGATCAACGAATATTGCCAGCAACGCGGAATGGAAAGGGAACAGCGGTTGACGTTGTTTGCGCAAATCTGTCATGCGGTACAGCATGCTCATCGCAAAGGGATCATCCATCGCGACCTGAAGCCATCGAACATCCTGGTAAGTGACATCGATGGCTATCCGGCCCCTAAAGTAATCGACTTCGGGCTCGCAACGGCCGTACAGGAAGGAATCGAGGATAACGGGGCAACAGCAGATCGTGGGCATTTGCTGGGCACGTTTCAGTACATGTCCCCGGAGCAAAGTGATCCGGGGAATCACGACATCGATACACGCACCGACGTCTATTCGTTGGGAGTGGTCCTATTCGAACTATTGAGTGGTGAAACGCCATTATCGCTGGATGAATCGAGGTCGTCGTCGGTATGGGAGCTTCTCCGGCAGGTAAGGGAGCAGCCGCTCCGATCGCTGGCGAGCCTCGTACCGACGTTGCCTGAAGATCTGTCATGGATCGCTGCCAAGGCATTGGCAAAGCAACGTGATGACCGCTATGAGTCCGCAGCGGAGTTGGCCGACGACATAATGCGTCATTTACAACACGAGGTCGTGCGGGCAGCGCCGCCGAGTGCGACGTACGTGGCGGGAAAATTCGTGCGACGTCACCGCATTCCGGTCGTTGCGGCAAGCGTGGCACTGATTTCATTGGTCGCCGGCCTCGTCCTGGCAACCGTTGGGCTGCTACAGGCACGATACGATCGCGATCAGGCTCGCCTGGCCAACCTGCAAGTAAAATCGGCCAATGAGAAGCTTGCGTTGCAACTGAAGGAAACCGAGGCCGCACGGGCGGCAGAAGCAACCGCCAAGGACGACGTGCGAACGGAAATGCAAACAACCGACGCCGTGAACAGATTCATGAGCGACGTATTGAAGATGGGTAACCCCCACGAACTGGGGCGCAACGCCACGATTCGAAATGCCATTGATGAAGCGGCAGCTCACATCGATGATTCATTCAACGACCAGCCTCGAGTCAAATCCGCGGTATTGGCAACTCTGGCATCGACCTACGGAGACTTGGGAGAATACGTCCAAGCAGAAGGATATGCCCGTCAAGCATTGGCCCTCTACGTCGAACACTGCGGCCCAACCGATGACGCGACACTCCGAGCCACCGAGACCTTGATCCGACTGCTCCACGACCAACGCAAGTACCAAGAATGCGAACAACTAATGCGGCAACAAGTCATCAACACCAAAGAGCAATACGGCGAGGAGTCGACCGAGTCCTTGATTGCGTTGAATAATTTGGCAACCTACCTGCTACAGCGGAATCAAATCGAGGAAAGCTATCAACTGTTGGACGAGGTCCTTGCCAAGAAACGAAAAACGATGGGGCCAAAGCACGAGAGCACACTGGCAACGTGGGGCAATCTGTCGATGTTGAAACTCCAGCGAGGGGAAAAAGACGAAGCGTTGAAGGAGCTTCAAGATATCACCGATACATGGACCGAATTGCGTGGCGAAGAATACCCGGCGACGCTGTTGGCGATGGAACATCTGGCTTATGCCCAGTCGTACGTCGATGTCGAATTGGCGATACCGATCTACTTGAACTTGGTCGAGCTTCGCGGCAAGGTCCTCGGCCCCGATCACCCCTACACGGTCCGAACGCAATGGAACTTGGCTACCGCATACATGGGGACGGGAGAACTGGAAAAAGCCGTGTCGCAGCTGCGCTCCATGCAGCAGTGGAATCAGTCGGACGCGGCCAAGAGTGGCCTTCGTTTTGACGTCGAGCCTTTGTTAGTTGTCGCCCTGTCCACGCTGGGCGAAACCGATGAGGCGGAACAACTGGCCCGCCAACGCGTGCAGATTCTGGCCGAGCGGTTACCAGAAAACGACTTGAGGTTGGCCACCGCCAACAGCTATCTCGCCTATTGCCTGATAAAATCCGACCGCACCGATGAAGCTGCTGAATTGGTTCATTCGCTAACGCAGCTACTGGAAACAACCAACGCCGCCGGTAGCGAATTGTTCGCCCTCGTCCCAATTCTTAGCGGCTCCCTTCAGCTGCATGACGGGGACTACGACAACGCAGATGCTTCACTGCAACAAGGGTTCAACCGCATGGATCAACTGAAGGGAGATCGCTACGTGCTGACTCAATTCGCGGATCAAACGATCCGCGAACTGTACCGGCGCTGGGATCAACCCGAAAGGCTGCAACGATGGGACGAGCAACGGAAGCGGAACGAGTAATCGCGCGGCCGGTCCAGAGTCATCCGGAAGGTGCCGCTGACCGGTGCCGCTCGCCTACACAACTGGACGTTGCCACGGTTCTCGGTAGGCTCGACGCAGTAGTCTCGTCGCCTCATCGTCGTTCGTCACGACCTTTTGCTTCGGATCATAGGCGAGTGATCTCCCTTGCAGCTGCATCGAGATGTTGGCCAAAATGCAGCTGGCCGTAGAAATATGTCCTGCTTCGATATCGGCCACGGGTCGGCTGCGTTTTTCAATCGCGGCAAGAAAATCTTGCATATGACGTCGCGTGGCGGGGGCCGCGTTCAGCTCGATGTCCTTTTCTCGGAGATCCTCCGGGTACTGCTCGCGTTCGAAGACACAATCGAAATGAATGGGCTTCACCCCGCCGCCTTGCGGAATGAAATCAGCACGCATCGTGCTTGCCTTGAGCGTCCCTTTCTCGCCGTAGATAAACAGTGCCCAGGGATAATCCGGATCGGGGGACGTTCCCCAAGTCCGGTGCTGCCAAATCGCATCGAATTCGGGGAATTCAAACGTGGCGGTTTGCGTGTCCGCGATATTCGATTTCCCGTCCTTCTGGACTTCAATACCGCCGGTCGAAGCAATCCGAGTTGGCCAATCGAGATCCAACATCCAGCGAACGGTATCCAGCATGTGCACACACATGTCACCCATGATGCCATTGCCATATTCCATGAACGTACGCCACCACCGTCGATGCGGCAGACCGTCATAGGGACGCAGCGGTGCCGGACCGGTCCACATCTCGTAATCGAAAAAGTCCGGTACCGGTTGAACGGGCGGATTGTCGTTGGCACGCATATGGTAATAACAGCACATCTCGACATGTCCCACCTTCCCTAGCAGTCCCGCTTCGACAACCTGTTTCTTCGCATCGATCAAATGGGGAGTACTTTTGCGTTGGGTACCAACTTGGACGACGCGGCCGAGCCGTCGAGCTGCCGCGACCATCGCCTCGCCCTCCAGCACGTCGACGCTGATCGGCTTCTGCACATACACATCCGCACCAGCCTCCATCGCGGCGATCGCGTGCAACGCATGCCAATGATCGGGAGAACCCACCAACACGATATCAAGGTCCTTCTCGGCCAGAAGCTTGCGATAATCGCCGTAGGCGCGCGGCCTTTGCTTGGACTCCTGCCGTTGACTGGCAATCTCCAACGCCCCTTCCAACATCTGTTGATCTGGATCGCAAATCGAGATCACATCGACCGGAGCAACTTGGATCAATCGCCAGAGATCGCTCTTCCCATACCACCCGGCACCGATCAACCCGACCCGTTTGCGAGCCTCGCTGGTCGCGGCAAACGCCGTGGCGTGCAATGTCGATAGCGCCAGCGTTGCCGCTCCGGCCTGCAATAGCTGCCGCCGATCGAATCTCTTACTGATGCCTTCTTTAGGGGGAGTCGGGGGATCAACGTTGCGCGTGGGCATGGGATTCTCCTTGGATGACAACGGGAACGGTTTCTTTATAGCACGCCGGCCGTTCAATGGCGAGTAAGATCCGGTGCCACCTCGGCACACAATCATCTCGGCACACAATCATCTCGGCAAACAATCATCTCGGCAAACAATCATCTCGGCAAACAATCGCCCCACGCCGACCATCCCACGCGTCGAAGAGCTACTTGCGTCTTTTTGCCGATTTGCTCGCCGCCTTGTCACGGTTTTCCTTTACGCGGAACTTCACGATCTTCTTGATCAGGCTAAACGGCATGGGCGCGTCTAAGGGGAACTGAACCGATCCTTTCGCATTCATATACCCAGACAACTCGTCCTTGAAGTGCTCAATACCCGATGGAGTTGGGTAGAATCCAACGTGCTTTTCATACGCTGCGAAGTGGACAAGATTCCCGTTCCAAACAAATGTCGGGATCCCGTACTTGATGGCTTCGTCAGCGTCGGGAGCCGCATCGCGAACGATAGCGCGTATCTCTTGAAGAATGTCCTGCACGTGCTGGGGATAGCCGGAAATGTACGCGTCGATCGAATTTGGCAATGCGTTACCGGTTCGCATGGTTAGCCAGCCGTCCCCCAGCTGTCCTCAGCTGGTTCCAGCTGATCCCAGCCAGTGCACCACGCGGGGGCGTGGCTGAGATACGGCTGGGACAGCCATGGAACATAGGGACAGCCGTGGAACCTACGCCGACTTGATCTCAATCTTTCGCGGCAAGATTTGCTTGCTCTTCGGTAAGTGGATTGTCAGTACACCACCGTGCAAATCGGCCGCGATGCCGCCGGCATCGATACCTTCTCCGACGGTGAATACGCGGTGGAAACTGCCCACATCGTACTCAGCCAACAGCAGTCGTTTGCCAGCATATCGCGGCAGCACCACAGCGTCAATGATCAATTGTCCGTCTTCGTAGCGGATGTCCAAGTCGTCGGTCGTGGCACCAGGCAGGTCTCCCGAAAGGACATAGGCTTCATCGGTTTCCCACGAATCAAAGCGGGGCACAAAGGTCATCGCATCTTGCCGCGGATTGCTGGTGGCGGCGTCAGTCGACGGGTTGGTTGTTGTGGTAGTGGTCGTAGTTGAATTGGTCGTAGTTGCAGCGGTCGTCATGGCTCTGCTCCTTTCATGGATATTTTTCTGATTTGAAATCGGTGCGGATTCGCTGGGCTTCGTCAGCTGCCCACGACATTGATCTTGCGGGGTTTTACCTGTTCGCTTTTCGGTAAGGTCACCGTCAACACGCCATGGACCAGCGATGCAGACACTTTCTCGTCATCGACAAGGGCAGGCAATTCCAAGGTGCGTTTGAATTCTCCCACACCACGTTCCTGACGATGCCACCGTGCCTGTTCGAGTACTGGGCGTTTGCGCAGCCCCTTGATTGACAGCACATTGCCCCCGGTCACCAGAATCTCCAAGTCGTCGAGCGACAGTCCTGGCAACTCGGCCTCCAAGTAATACGCATCATCGTCTTCCCACAAATTCAGTGGTGGATAAGTAGCCGGCGATAAAGCCCGAGCCGGCCGGGCCCATTCGTTGAACAACCGGTTCATTTCGTTTTCCAGACGATTCACACCAAACAACGGTTCCCATCGAGTACGTAACATTGCAGTCTCCTCCGATTCCAAAACATGGAACTAAAAGCAATTCGGATGCGATCATGGCCGGCGTACGGCACCGGCACGCGGAAGCAGTAAAAAGCAAGAAGCGTGCCAAACACGAGGCACATAGAATAGGCGCTAGTTTTTTCGACTTTTCCCGCACAATCGGTCGAAATTCCTGCCACTTTGACCGTCGTGGAGCTGCCATCTTGGCAAGCGGTATCGCCTGGCCGGCACCGGATTACAAGCTGCTACCCGCTAACCAGGCAGTACTGAAGGCGGCTTGAAAATTATATCCGCCGATCGGTCCGTCGAGGTCCAGGACTTCACCAACAAGAAAGAGATTCGGCACGATCTTACTTTGCATCGTCCGCGAATCGACTTCATCCAATGCCACACCACCGGCGGTGACTTCGGCTTTGGCAAAGCCACGTGCGCCACTAAGGGGGACGGTGGATTGCTTGACAGACGCCACCAGTTTCGCGCGAGCTCCCCGCGGAAGCTCGGCAAGCCGCAACTGCTCGTCGATGCCGCATTGTTGAAGCAGTGCAACGACCAATCGTCTCGGCAAGGCGCGAAAGATCGCGTGCGAGACAACTTCTCTCCCCTCGCAGTTGCACAGTTCATTCAATTCCGTTTCAACAGCGGCTTGACGATGCGACGGCAGAAAATCCAGGTGCACTGCCAACGTATGCGGCACTGAAGATTCCGTGACGTAACGACTGATGTCCAGCACCGCTGGCCCCGACATGCCGAAGTGAGTAAAGAGGAAAGAACCGCGAGTTTCCGCCATGGGCCGCGGCTTCTTGGACCTCGCCTTGGTCTGGGCCAGCTCGGTCGACATCGGTGTTCGATCGGTCGGCCAGAGCGACACACCTACGTCGGCGATGGTGACTCCCGACAATTGCGTAACCCACACGGCGTTCGTGGTCAGGGGCGTCAGCGCCGGTCGGGGTGGCACGACGCGGTGCCCTAATGCCGTTAGCCAGGCATAGGCGTCACCGGATGTGCCTGAACCGGGATAGGACTTGCCACCGGTGGCGATGACCACCTTTTCGGCCTGGATCGTGCGGGTGTTGGTGACAACTTGAAAACGCTCGTCCAACCGCTCGATGCCGACCACCGGCTCATTCAACGCCACAGTGCATCCACTGCGATGGAGCCGTCGCTGCAGGGCGTCGCGAACGTCACTTGCAGAATCGCTATTGGGAAAAATCTTGCCGGTCTCTTCCACCTTGGTCGCTACGCCCTCTGCGTGAAACAATTCGAGCAACGCGTCGGGCCCCAAGGCGGCGAGTGCCGAATGTAGAAACGGCCCCGGCCGCCCGAATGCTCGAACGATCCCCCGCTCGTCGGTCGCCTGGGTGATATTGCAGCGAGTGCCACCGGACATCAGAATCTTGGTTCCTAGCCGAGGTGTCTTCTCGATCAACAGTGTGCCGCGGCCACGTTCGGCGGTCCGAATCGCAGCCAACAGTCCGGCAGCCCCACCCCCAATGACCAACACTTCAACTTGCATCATCGATCTCGAGATCATCGCATAAGCTATGGTGCGGGCAACTGTGGCCTTGCATGGCGACTTTTGCCGACCGAAAGGGTACACTGTAGGCGGTATATGATACTGAATATGATACGGAGCACCTTGACGACAGACGCCGCAACGAGCCCGGCGAATGCCTTCCGCTCGTATCATCGACGCCCAAGTCTTCCACCGCAAGCTCCCTCAAAGGACAACCGATGACTTGTTCGAATCCAATCACAACGTTATTGCAGCGGGCGGGCGTTTCCGGCAGCTTTGCACGCCTCTGCTGCATCCTGGTTGCCGCTGGACTAGCCAGCAACAGCTCGGCGGATGAGCCAACAAGGGGGCCGGCTGGAACACCAACGACCGAGACGACGGAGGAGAGAACGAATGTTGATACCACGAAGCCCCAAGGGGAAGCGGGTCCGGCGGTAACGATGCCTGGTGCAGGAAACCTTCGTTCGTGGCGCGTCGTCAACGCGTTTGTGTACGATACGCACGGCGACGTGGAGGTCCTGGAGGATCGGATCAAGCTGGGGGCGGGCAAGCCCGGATCGGCCCTTGTCATTGCCCAGGAAGTGCCCAAGATGGACTACGAATTGGCGATCGACGCGATGCGCACCGGCGAGAGTTCCGACATCTTTTGTGGCATCACGGCTCCCTTTCATGATACTCATTTTACGCTCGTCATTGGCGGTTGGGGGGGGAGCGTGATTGGGATCTCGAATGTCGATCATGAATCAGCGATCGAAAACGAGACAACGACCTCATGGGACTTCGTCAATGACCGCTGGTATCGGATACGATTGCGCGTCACCGAGGAATCGATCGAGGCCTGGATCGACGACGAGCGGGCCGTCAAACTGGATCCCCGCCATCGCGAGCTTTCGATCTGGTGGGAGCAACAGCCGACACGACCGCTGGGTATTTTTACTTGGAAAACCTCGGCGGCTTATTGCAACGCGTCGATCAAGTCGGTCAAAGACGTGGCATCGGACAAATCCGGCCCGTAGGACGCTACCCACCAGGATCGAGGTCAATCCAAGGTGATTGAGCAAAGGTCGCGGTGGTGAAACGAAGAGGTACCCTTTGCTCGTTCTGCTCTGGTGGGCAGCGTCCTAATTGCCGGTCCTAATTGCCGGTCCTAATTGCCGAATTGTCACAAGGTGTTGCGACCCCGATCGGTACCGGCATCCCAACACAATTGTGGGTTCAGTAAGTCATTGAAAACGAATACGCTAAAATCATTGCCGGGTCATTGTGTTGCGTTGTTGCCAAGCAGCAGCGGATAAGTTTGGCCAGTGGCCGGTGCGAACACAGTGTTGTTTAACCCTCTTCTTGAAAACTACTCGTCGATAACAATTGACGCAAGCTTGTGGCAAAGAATTCCGCAAAAAATACCGATGGTTCGTGGCTCGGTTACTCGAGCACGCGGAATCGAAGCTCGCCAGACTTTCCGCTAGAATAGTCGGGCCATAGGCTGTGCACAGGTCACGCGATCGATGAAGGAGTGTAAACATGGACAGGCGACAATTCTTGCTAGCAGCGACGGCAACCGGTATCACTTATTCCACAATTCCAGGAGGAACGACGATGGCGGCAACGGAAAAGACTCCCTTTCACTTGAAGTACGCGCCACATTTCGGCATGTTCCGCAATGCGGCGGGAGACGACCTGGTGGATCAACTGAAATTCGCGGCGGACCAAGGCTTTACGGCGTGGGAGGACAACGAAATGAAGTCGCGCCCGGTAGCAGAGCAAGAACGGATTGCTCGGGCCATGAGTGACTTGGGGATGACAATGGGCGTATTCGTGGCAACGGTCACCTTTACCGACGTTACATTTGCGGGCCGAGACAGTGCGGCACGAGAGGCGGTGCTGAAGGATGTACGAGAATCGGTGGAGGTGGCCAAGCGTGTTAACGCCAAGTGGATGACGGTCGTCCCAGGGGTCTACGACATGAAGCTGGCTTGGGACTATCAGACGGCGAATTGCATCGAGTTGTTGCGCCAATGTTGCGAGATACTCGAACCTCACAATCTGGTAATGGTGCTGGAACCGCTGAACCACCATCGGGACCATCCGCGGTTATTCCTGCATGAATCGCCGCAGGCGTTCATGATCTGTCGAGCCGTCAACAGTCCCTCGTGCAAAATTCTGTTTGACATTTATCACCAACAGATCACAGAAGGCAACCTGATTCCCAACATTGACGCCTGCTGGGAAGAAATTGCCTATTTTCAAGTCGGAGACAATCCGGGGCGTCATGAACCGGGTACGGGCGAGATCAATTACGGCAACCTCTTCCGCCGCATCCACGAAAGGGGGTTTCAGGGGGTGGTAGGAATGGAGCACGGCAATTCGATCAGGGGGGAGGAAGGGGATCGAGCGGTGATCAGCGCCTACCGAGCGGCGGACGATTTTTGATCGCGGTCCGTCAAACTTTTCCTGACCGAGCCAGGCAGGTCGAGGGCGTCATGATCTTTTGGAATTCCTGCCGGCATCGCGAAAAAATGATTGACGAAACGCCTCCCAGCGTTAATACTCATGGTGTCGACAGTTGGTGACAGCAAGTCAAAACCGCATCCAACTTGCAGTCGCCATTAGCGGTAGTCTTTGAGGTTACGAGAACTCATCGAGGCTGTTTTGAGGGAGGGGTAGAATGCTTGATCCGCCTGGCATAGTGAGTCGGGGAGTTGATACCGGCTTGGCTCTCCAAACGTCTGCGTCACGGAATTAGTTGCCGGGACTATTGAAAAAAAAGCGACTGAAAAAAAAGCGACATTACGACGGCCTTCCTCGGCGACACGTTGAGGAAGGCCTTTTCTTGTTATGATTCTAACGTGGCGGGTGAACTCGCGCATCGAGCAACGGGGTGGAACTTGCCACGATTCCTTTGCGATTGCCCAAAAAGATCGCCGCGTGATCCGTTACAACGCGTACCGTTGTGACATGGATGTAGCGGTTATATCGCAGCGAATCTCCTACGACTGTTGCTACCTGTACAACACCTCTTTCTCCCACCCAAACCGGAGCAACAAGCTGGGGCGAGTCGGCGGGGCGGCGTGATCGCTAACCTATATTTGTGGGACTATTGGCTGATTTGAATTTCAGATTCTGTAGCCCATCCCATGCCCCAACCTGTACTCCATGACCCGCTTACGCTCTTTTTGTCGCTGGTACCCGGCCAGTTGACCGACGCACAATTGTGCTTGGGCGAAACGGCTGACATTCAGCTACGGCATCCATCGCCGGGGATTATCACAATATCATGTCCTTTGGATGCATTGCGAGATCTGGGGCACCAGTGGCAGATTGGGCTACACCCCACGGCGTTGGAGGTCGTGCGGTGCGTGTTGATGCCGCAGGGGGAGGAGCCGACTGCATCGGACTTTATGCGCAGCTACAGTCTGCGGGAGTTAGCGGACAGCCTGGGGGGCCAATGGATTCAAACGGTATTGGACAACAAACGGCTGGTGACTCATTTCCAACCGATCGTATCGACGCGGGCACCACATCCCGTGTTTGCCTACGAGTGCCTGATACGTGGCTGTGAGGAAGACGGTCAGTTGATTCGCCCGGACCGACTTTTCAATGCCGCGCGGGCGACTGGAAAATTGAATCAACTCGATCATAACGCGCGCTTAACCGCCATCAACACCAGCGCGAAGCTGGGACTTGGGTCGGGGATCTTCATCAACTTCAATCCCCGGCACATCGACGATTCGATGCACTGCCTGATGAACACGATGTACACGATCATCGAATCAGGCCTCGACACATCGCAGGTGGTTTTTGAGGTCGTCGAGAGCGACGATATCAATGACATGGGAAAACTGATGCGGATCGTTGAGCACTGTCGCGAAGCGGGATGCGGCGTGGCGCTGGACGACTTGGGGGCTGGCTACAATTCACTGAATATTCTCGGACAAGTCAAACCGGACTACGTCAAATTGGATATGGACTTGATTCGCAACGTGGAGCACGATGCCTACAAGAGCCGCGTAGCTTCGAAGGTCATTGAATTGGCGAAGGAGCTGCAGGTCAAGACGGTTGTGGAGGGGATTGAGACGGTCGGCAGTTGGCTATGGGCAATCGAACATGGCGCCGATTTTGCGCAAGGCTACCTGATCGCCAAACCGCATCAGGAGCCTCCTGTACCCGATATTCTTGCGTCCTTGGAAACCAACACGTATGGCGTGGCAAGCAATACGTCCACACACGTACAAACCTCGTAGGCGATGAGCATCGATTCAGATCAGATTCAAGGATAACTTATTCAGGATGAAGCAGCGTGGTAACAGCGAGCAGCGGAAGTAAGTCACATGGTTGTCAGTGTTAACCTATTATCAATCGACTTCGTACTCTGGGTCGTCCCCGGCATACTGATCAGCATCGGCATTGGCGTGATCCTGGGCCGCATCTTTGCCGTTCGCGGCGAGAACACTCGCATCCAACGCGAGCGGGCCGAGATGTTGAAGGCATTGCAGAAACTCGTACAGAGTGCTGAACAGCTCAGCAACGACGTCGATTCCCACAACTGCGAGCTGGCCAACGTCGGTCAGACCGTCTGTGATATCGATTCCCGGGGCGACTTCGAAAAGGCCCAAGCTGCTCTGCTGACCCATATTGCTGGAGTGATCGAATCCAACCGCCGCATGGAAGACGACCTCGTCGTCACTCGCTATCGGCTGGAAGAGCAGGCTCAAGAACTGGACCGGACACGCGTGGAAGCTCGGGTCGACGCGCTTTCGGGCGTCGGAAACCGCAAGGCTTTTGATGAAGCGTTGCAGTTCATGATCTCGAACTTCAAACGTCATCAACGCCCATTCGCACTTTTGCTGGCCGACGTCGATCACTTCAAACGGATCAATGATACACACGGGCACGCGGCGGGAGACCGGGTCGTGCAAAACCTGGGAAATGCGTTGCGCGAGTTCATTCGTCCCGACGATTTCGTCGGGCGGTACGGTGGCGACGAGTTCGCGGTATTGTTCTCCGGCCTGCAGCCAGTCGACGCGGAAAACGTCTGTCGCCGCATCCGTTCGGCAATCGAACGCAAGAACTTCGACGTCGGCGTCGATAACGCTCGCTTGGCCGTTACCCTCAGTATGGGTTTGACCTGCGTCAAAAATGGCGACAATACCGAAGCTATTTTCAAG
>JAGQPD010000071.1 GCA_020426865.1 Planctomycetales bacterium | reverse complement strand
TGATACCTGTCTTCCGCTCCATGGTTATTACCAACATCTCTCGTGTCCATGTGGGACGCTTCCATCCATGGTCCAGTCGGCAAGACTCAACCACATCCCAAAGTGTGGAAAGGGATTCATCACACAGCTTGGTCTCCCCGTTCTCGTCACGATGGTCGACCAACCCATCAGCGTCTTCCTCGCAAAACCTGGCTGCCACTCGATATGTAGTGCTGCTGTCGCCTATTCCGCCGCAGTGGTCTTTCTTTGGCACTCCCCGGTCATGAACGTAACCCATTGGCCGTCGTCGCCCAGCATGGAGGACGTGACAATGATGAGGTTCGGCGTTTTAAACTCGTAAGCGTCCCGAAACTTCGTAAGCTTCCCTTCGCTCATGAAATTCGGACCTTCCGCTTCCAGCGTGAGTTTGGTTCCGGACTTGTCGACAGTTCCTTCGTACTGCCACATGTGGTGCAGCATCGAATCGATCCAGGTGCCAACGTACTTCTTTTTCGCCGGGTCGTAACCAATCGTCTGCAATCCCTGCATCGGAATGCCCTGCGGTGTACTCTGCATTTCGTTGACTATCCACAATTCGCCAATCATACGGCCCTCAACGGTACCACTACACTCCATCGGCGGCTGGTCCGGTCCCATCGATCCCTTGGACGTCGTTGTCCATTGGCCGACAAACTTTTTGAGCCATTGGTGTTCTTTTTCCGGCCCCGGGAAATCTGGTTGCTCTTGAGCAGCCGCTACTCCGCTGAGTACGGCCAGTATCGTAACGGTCATCAACAGGCGGCTCGTTTGAGTCTTCATGGCAATCCTCCTATTTTTTTGATCAGAGATGTTGCAGTATACTTCTATTTGTCGTTCACACCGGATTTCGAGTCGACTGCGACTATGGGATAGCTCTCATTATGTGGTCGCTCCGGCAGCGGGAACAGCGGTCGAATTTCCGCCGTGCCGCGCCGTGTTCCGGGAATTCGGGCGGCGATAGCGATGGCATCGTCCAGGTTCGCGACACGGATAAGGAAGTATCCTCCCAACTGTTCCTTCGTTTCGGGGAACGGACCGTCGACCACGTCACGAATTCCATTTCGAATCCGCACGCATGTCGCAGTGCCAGGTGGCTGCAAGGGAGCGGCCGCGACGAACTGACCATGTGCGTGCAGTTGATGACAAATGTCGACCGACTCCGCCAGCGCGGGCGCGTGGTCTTCGGGGGGCCAGGCTCCTTCCTCGGCATACATCAGCAGCAGGTAGTCTCTGGTTTGTCCTGCATCGGCGGCGACTTGCTGACCAGATTCATACTTGGGCAGTGACACCGAATCGGGCAGCGGCAGCAGCGGCCGAATTTCGACCGTACCCTTCGCTGCTGGCGGGAGTCGGCTAGCTATCGTGACCGCTTCGTCCCGATCGGCAACGTCTACAATGTAATAGCCACCGAGCTGTTCCGTGGTCTCCGCGTACGGACCATCCGTGACCTGACGTTGGCCATTGCGAACACGCACGCAGGTCGCTGTCATGACCGAATGTAACGGAGAAGAGGCAATCCACTTTCCGTGTTCAGCCAATTCATCGCAAATCTTCATGGAGTCGAGCATGCACGCAGTGCGTTCACATTCGGTCCAAGCATCTTCTGCTCCATAGATCAGTAGCATATACTTCATGGTGTCGATCCTTGAGTGCTCTTTTCTGTCACGTTTCCCAGTACCAGCGAAAATAGGATTGGTCGTCGCAGCGCCAGCCCCACCCACATGACGACGCCAATAATCATCGGGAAAAACCACGCATCGCCGACTCGCAGGTGGGTAAAGACCGCACCACCCAGGTACCCGGTCGTCAGGATCGCTCCCAGAAAAGAGGTACGCGGAATCAAGTAAATCACCGTGACCACGATTTCCACGATGGCGATTGCCGGAAGCAGGGAGAGTGGAATCCCCAAGTGCTCCATCATCTCGCCCTTGCCTGGGAAGTCAAAAAACTTGGGGATCCCACTTCCGCCGAGCAGGAAGAGCCCGACGAGCGAAGTAAGAATCCATCCGACGATTGTCTTTGTCTTGGTCGTATTCATTTTGTTGCCTTTCGCCTTGCGAACTCGTAGATTGCGATGCAATTCCGCACGCTACTCACCTCCCGGGATCTCGTGCTCCTAATGGTTGGAGCTATAAACAAGTCGATACGGAGCATCGTTTTGCATGAGGTCAACTTCAGCCGCGAATCGCAGCTTCAATCGCAGCGACATCGATTTTCTTCATCGTCATCATCGCATCGAATGCTCGCTTTGAGGCGGCACGGTCAGGACCGGTGAAGGCATTCATCAGAACGGTCGGCGTTATCTGCCAATTCACCCCCCAACGATCCTTACACCAGCCGCACTGGCTCTCTTCACCTCCATTGCCAACAATAGCATTCCAATAGCGATCTGTTTCTGCTTGATCGACCGTTGCCACTTGAAACGAGAATGCCCAACTGTGCTCGACACCGGGACCGCCGTTGAGACCAATACAGGGAACGCCCATCAGGATAAACTCGACGGTCAAGACGTCGCCCTCTTTGCACGACGGATTATCACCTGGTGCTCGATGCACAGCTTCTACGGAAGTATCGGGAAACGTCTCGGCATAAAACCTCGCAGCCGCCTCGGCGTCTCGGTGGTACCAAAGGCAGATCGTGTTTTTCGCTGATTTCACTGTTCGAGTCCTTCTAAAATGCCTGTTGAATTCACCGCACTCCTACGGACATTGCGAGTCAATCGTTGCTAGCAACTTGCCTCGCCGGGGACCATCACCATCCAGCCGATACCGAACCTGTCAGTAACCATTCCGTACCGTGGGGACCAGAAGGTCTTGCCCAGTGGCATGTCGATTTTTCCGCCGTCTGCAAGTGCGTCGAAAACTCGGTCAGCAGCCGCTTCCGTGGCCACGGAAAGTGCCAGGCGAAAACCATCGAACTTTGATTGGTCGTTACATCCGTCAGAGGCCATAATAGTCTGCCTGCCGATTGTTATCGACGCATGCATGATTTTCTCTTCGAACCCTTTCTGCAACATACCTTCAGGCACTCGATCGGGGCTTTCGCTGAATCGCATTTTCATCAGGACGTGGGCACCGACGGCGGATCGGTAGAACTCCAACGCTTCTTCGCAACGGCCGCCGAAGAACAAGTACGGTTGGACCATCGCTTGCTGTACGGCGACGTCAGTACGCATCTGGTCTCCCTTTTCACGCAGCTCGGGCGTGTACTCTTCGCCGAAATCTTCAGCTTCGAACACCGGCCGAATCTCGATGTCAGAGTCTTCCATCATGGGATTCGGGCAGCGTTTCACCCACTGGATTGCCTCTTCCATCGAGTTGACATCCCACAGCCAATAGCCAGCTATCAACTCTTTCGTTTCAGCGAATGGACCATTCATTACCGTCCGGTCGGAACCACTGAAGTGGACGCGGACGCCTTCCGAGCTTGGCTTGAGTCCATCACCGGCACGCATAATGCCCGCCTTGACCAGCGTCTCGTTGAAGTTGCCCATGTCAGTCAGCAACTGTTCATTCGGCATCTCTCCTGCTTCGGAGCTAGTCGATGCCTTAACAATAATCATGACTCTCATTTCGATTCTCCTTGTTGAAAATCCAAACAAACCAATTTCATCGTCCTCTCTCCCGGGTGTTGGATGGACGTTCTGGGCGAAATTTCACGGCAATTACCAGATAGTCGAGCGGGAAAGGCGGGAATCGACAGCCGACAAAAAAGAAATGAAAAAATTCCGACCGTGTAGCGCTCATGCCGCGGCTAGCAGCTGCTGAAGTTTGGCTGCTAGGAAGCGCCGCTCGGGCTCCTGTTGAGCCAAGTCCAACGCCCGGCGGACGGCAGCAACCGCTTCGGCGACTCGGCCAATGCGCCACAGTAACTCGCCCCGCGTTGCGTGCAGGAGATGATAATTTTTTAGATCTCCACGACCGACAATCTCATCGACGATGGCCAATCCCGCAGGCGCACCGTCTCGCATGGCAACTGCAACGGCACGATTGAGTTCCACGATCGGGGAAGGGTCGGCCCGAAGCAGCATGTCATAGAGAGCAACGATCTGCGACCAGTCTGTGGCTACGGACGTGGTCGCGTCCGCGTGAACAGCGGAGATGGCTGCCTGAATCGTATAGACGCCGAAACGGCGTGTGGCAAGCGACCGTTCGACGAGCCGCTTGCCTTCTTCTATCAATTCGCGATTCCAAAGCGAGCGATCCTGGTCCTCGAGCAGAACGATGTCGCCGTCTGTCGATACGCGGGCTTTACGTCGGGAATCATGGAGCAGCATCAACGCAAGAAGCCCCATTACCTCGGGGTCAGGAAGTAACTTCAGAATCATGCGGGCCAATCGGATGGCTTCATCCGTAAGGTCTGACCGCGTCAGAGAATCGCCAGCCGACGCCGAGTAGCCTTCGTTGAAGACCAGATACACAACGCCCAGAACCGCATCCAGGCGCTCGGGCAGATCGCCGATAGAGGGAACGACGTACGGGATACCCGCGTCACGAATCTTTGCTTTACCACGTACGATTCGCTGCGCCATGGTCGATGGCTTGGTGAGAAACGCACTGGCGATTTCCTCGGTGGTCATCCCACAAACTTCGCGCAAAGTCAGCGGGATCTGGACCTTGGGATCAATAGCCGGGTGGCAACACGTAAAGATAAGCCGCAATCGGTCGTCATCGATCTCTTGGTCATTGACGGACGCGTTTACCGCCGCGATCTGTTCGAGTCGAGTAGAGACTTGCGGAGCGAGCTTATGGAACCGCGAACTCCGCCGAACAGCATCGATCGCCTTGAATCGTCCGGTCGAGATCAACCAAGCGCAAGGGTTTTCAGGTATGCCATCTTGTTCCCACTGCTGGATCGCTGCCGCGAATGCGTCGTGCATGGCCTCT
>JAGQPD010000001.1 GCA_020426865.1 Planctomycetales bacterium | reverse complement strand
GAGACGGATCTCGACCTGGGGCACTACGAACGGTTCACGCACAGTCCGTTAACGCGCGATTCCAATTACACGACGGGGCAGATCTATTTGTCGGTGATTGAAAAGGAGCGGCGGGGCGAATTCTTGGGCAAGACGGTGCAGGTCATTCCGCATGTCACGAACGAAATCAAACAATGCATCCAGCGATTGGCGGTGGATGCCAGGGACGGTGAGCCGGCGGATGTGGTGATTACGGAGATCGGCGGCACCGTCGGTGACATTGAAAGTCAACCGTTCCTCGAAGCAATCCGTCAGTTTTCGCTGGACGTCGGCAAGGAGAACTGCCTGTACATCCACTTGACGCTGGTGCCTTACCTGAAGGCCGCCGCCGAATTAAAAACAAAGCCGACACAACATTCGGTCGGTTTGTTGCGGCAGATTGGTATCCAGCCGGACATCTTGATATGTCGGACGGAACGCAGCATCAGCGTCGAGGACCGACAGAAGATTGCCCTCTTCTGCAACGTACCGCTCGAAGCGGTCATCGAAGAGAAAGACAAGGACTTTTCGATTTACGAGGTCCCGATCAGCCTGGTCGATCACCAGTTGGACGAATTGATTGTCCGCAAGCTCAAATTGCCGGCGGATTCGTTGGACATGACCGAGTGGCACGACTTGTTGCATAACCTGCGGAACCCGCAGCACGAGATCAGCATTGCCGTCGTGGGGAAATACGCCGAACATCGTGACGCTTACAAGTCGATCTACGAAGCGATCGACCACGCGGGGATCTCCAACCACGTACAGATTCGTGTCGGTCGCATCCATAGTGAGGCGGTCGAACAGGAGGGTCCCGAACGACTGTTGTCCGGCTATGACGGACTGCTCGTTCCGGGAGGATTTGGCGAACGTGGCATTGAAGGCAAAGTCGAGGCGATTCGTTGGGCACGCGAACGGCAGATCCCATTCTTCGGAGTATGTTTAGGTATGCAGTGTGCCGTCATTGAATTCGGACGGAACGTCGTCGGGTTATCGGGCGCTCACTCGACCGAGTTCGACAAAGATACGGCACATCCAGTCATATGCCTGCTCGACGAACAAAAAAATATTACGGAAAAAGGGGGGACGATGCGGCTGGGATCTCAGCCCACGCGTTTGACCCCAGATTCGCAGGCGGCAGAGGCCTATGCGACCCACTTTGTCCACGAACGGCACCGTCATCGATACGAATTCAACAATGCTTACCGACAACAATTTGTCGCTCACGGCATGGAATTCTCCGGCACCAGCCCAGATGGTGCGCTGGTCGAGATCATTGAAGTGACACAACATCCGTGGTTCGTCGCCGTGCAGTTTCACCCGGAATTCAAATCAAAACCTACCGCTCCCCACGCGCTGTTCGACCGATTCGTGGCGGCCGCCGTCCAGCGACACGCCACACGAAGTGAACGGCGATCGGAACTGGAATACTAGGAAGTCCACAACGTTATGAGCTCCAACCAACCCGAACGCAAAATCATTATCGACGAAGATTGGAAGTCGCAGGTCGAGGCCGAACGCGAACAGTTTCGCCAGCAGGACCAAAACCCCACTGCGTCCGCCGAACCAACCGGCGCCGCCCATGCTTCCGGAAGTGCGCCAGACGAACATTTATCCGGGCCCGAACAACTTCCGCCCGCCTCTTTCCCCATGCTGGTCACAGGATTGGCAACTCAAGCGGTCATGGCATTCGGTGAAATGCAACAACATCCCGATCAGGCCCAGGCCCACCTCCAATACGCCAAATACACCATCGACACACTGGCCGTCCTGGAAGTAAAAACTCGCGGGAACCTCACCGCCGACGAAGCGGCGATGCTTGACAATGCCCTTCACGAATTACGCATGCAGTTCGTCCACTTCCGCGACGCCGCCGCCACGATCAATCCTTAACGGGTGAATCTCCTTTCACACCGCCCCCCCATACACGGCCGCCTCCTACAGTCGACCGTGACTCTCCCGTTCACCACAATCGCTTCGGAGCCGATGATGCAAGCTGAACTGGCACAAAAGCAATCTTGACCTTCATACCAACTCTTGCGACACTTGCCGCCCCGTATCTGATGGGGATGCGATAACCAGCTGGCAACCTCCTCTGGGAGATAAAACAACTAAGCGAGGATGCCGCAGGGAATCCCGCAAAGCTTGCAAAGAAAGTCACGCGATGAACCGCTCCCGTTGGCAAATTGGTTTCGCCCTGCTGGCTCTGTTGTCACAAACAGGTTGCGGAGATTTCATCGCGAGCCGCGTGGGCGTGCCCAAAGCAGACGGCCAAAGAGACACATATTCGATTTCAACCACACTGACGCCGACGCCCCAATCTGCGATCCAAGGATTTCTCCGTGCGCTGCAGAACCACGATGTGCGGGGGGCACGCATGTTCCTTACCAGCGCCGCACGACTGGCCACAAACAAGAATGACTTGACGTTTGTGGTTCCCAATCGCGCTTCCCTGCGTTTCCAGTTGGGTGACGTCCACGACGTCGATACCGACTCCGGGCGAGGTGCTTACGTAACTTCGTACTGGCTCCCGCCAAGCGACTCGCTGCAAATTGACCATCACGTCGGCAATCCGGATCGCCCCGGTACGGATCAAATGAAAACAAATATGGAGGTCGTCTGGGTCCTGCGTGAGGAGTCTCACCAATGGCGAATCGCCGGACTAGCCCTCCGCCCGTCTCCCGACAAACCGCATTGGGTGATGGACTTTGAGGATCCCGCCACCGCCCTTCAGACTCAACAACGACTCCGCAACGAACTACCACCACCGACTGTGGAGCCGTCGGCAGTCGCAACGGAAATGGCAATGTCAAGTTCAGCGTCCGATGGGAACGCGCCGTCGCCCGGCCCACCCCCCACCTTTGAGCCATCACCAACCGTACAGGCGGGGTATATCGCGGCCGCCACCGATGAGTAAATCTGGGCAATCCAAGAAGATTAGGGAAAATACTCCACCAAAGGTCTTTCGTAGCGGGCCGACTTCTACTAGATTGCTCTCTTTGTAGATGTTATGCAACGAACGTAGTGGGTTGTTGCATAGTTCAAAAACAAACTCGATCGCTGGCGATTGACTGTCGTCGTTGGCGGAGAGTGAAGAATGGGGACAGTCGGGCTTTCAATTCGCGGCGTCAATTTTTGGACGCGCGAAAGCATTTTGGGAGGTAGTTCGATGAAGCGAACGATGATCGCTCTGTGTGCCTTGACGATGGTTGTTGTGGCCGGGATGAATGTAGCGGAGGCTGGGCTGTTTGCCAATTTACGTGCACGTCGTTGCTGCCGACCAGCGACAAGCTGCTGCTCGGCTCCGGTTTCGACCTGTGTCGCATCGGCATGTGATGTGGCACCGGCATGTGAAGCAGCAGCCCCTTGCGGCGGTGGCGAAGTTGTGTCCGCGGAGGCCACAGCAGCCCCTTGCTGCGGTGGCAGTTCGATCCTAGAGGGAGCCCCGATCGAGGGAAGCGTGATTGAAGGAGGCATTATCGACGGTGGTGTGATTGAGGGTGGCGTGATTGAGGGCGCACCGGCTGAAATCAACAGCCCGATCGAAGCGGCGCCGTCGACGAGCGACGTTCCGGACGCGCCCAGCAGCAACTAGGCGACAACCTCCAGCGCAACATTTGCGATACGAGTCGTTGACGACGATCGATCGGCTGGAAACAAAACAACGGACGTGCCGCTTCGGCGGTCACGTCCGTTGTTGTTTCGCTTCTCTGTTCCGTCTCTTCTCTGTTCCGGTCCTCACCATTCGTTATCATGAGGGAGTCATAGGTAATGACAACGAAGGGGGAAGACATCGTATTAAAAGGGGACCTCTGACGTGCCAATACGCTTGGCGGCCTGGACAGTCAGGGGCAAGGCAACCGACCAGGGAATTCAGTCGTCAGAGGCCCCGCGGGCCACTGCAAAAATTCGCTGCGGCAAACAAGACCGCTTGGCGAATACTCTTGACGCGAGCACCTCTCCGCAACGCATCCGCCGTACCATCCGCCAGAATCTTTTCAAAAAAATCGCCATTTCCGTAAGTCACTGCCAATAAAAGACTTACAGATATTCTCAATCTGAGACAACAAAGACTGTGGGAGATGACTGTGGCGGCACCTGCGAATAGAATGCGTCGGAGGCCGCGGGACTGTTGCGGGTTGAAACGCCCCCCCTGTTGGCGGTAGCGAGCAGATCAATGTTCTCAAAATGAGACACTGAGGAGGAGACGTGGAAAAAAGCGATGGTGGGGATCGCGACCGGGTATTGATCTTGGACAATCCTCGAGCTGGGACAGGGGAGCGGCGGCGGCGGTTGGAGGATTTGGTAGGCGAGTTGGGTGCGCGGCGGATGCGAGTGGAGCGGATTTCGGACGTGCGGGATTTGCGACAGCGGGTCGAGGCGGCGCAGCGAATGGGGGATTTACGCGTCGTGGTGGCGGCCGGCGGAGATGGCACAGCCCAGTTATTGGCAAACGAAACGCCAGCGGGGGTGGCGCTGACGGTCTATCCGATGGGAACTGAAAATTTGCTGTCGAAATACCTGGGGATGTCGACGGAGGCAAAACAATTCGCAGAGATGATATCACGAGGTCGGACGGTTACGTTGGATGCTGGCGAGGCGTCGGGGCGAATTTTTCTCTTGATGGCGGGGATTGGATTTGATGCGGCGGTGGTGGAGGCGGTGCATCGGGCGCGGCGGGGGAACATCTCGCATTGGAATTATGCGTTCCCGATTCTAAAGACGATGTGGCAGTATCGATATCCGCGGATGCG
The DNA here is from genome assembly GCA_020426865.1 of Planctomycetales bacterium. GTDB lineage: Bacteria > Planctomycetota > Planctomycetia > Pirellulales > Pirellulaceae > JAGQPD01. The sequence continues at coordinate 3,636 of JAGQPD010000001.1, read as the reverse complement.
GGTCCAGTGGGAGCGAGAGGGAGAGGGCGGGGCAATCGACTCGGGGGAGGCGGAGACGGAGTGGGCGTTTATCTTCAACTTGCCGGTTTACGCGGCCGGATTACGGATCCCAGGAGAGGCCGACGGACGAGACGGTCAGTTGGACATCCGGACGTTTCGGGGTCGAACTTTGGCGAGAGGACTGTTTCATTTGGCGACGATTGGGTGTGGATGTCAGGGAAAGTGGAGTGGAAGTGATGGGTTTCGTGCGTCGACGTATCGCATTGAATTGGCGGATGGCGGTGAAGGATCCCGGCGGGTCCCGTATCAGCTGGACGGTGACCCGGCGGGAGAATTACCGGTCGAGATCCGGGTAATACCGAAACGATTGAGGTTGATGGTACCTGCCGGCGTTGGCGATGATGACCTCTGCTTAATGCCAGCAACCGTATAGAATAATGGCGACCAAGAGCAACGGCGGACGGCAAGTCAGGAAAGTCAGGCAGTTTCAATCGACTCAGGCGTGATGAACAAGCGGCAGTGTCAGTGCAGAATTGGTTCGATCAACGTAGGCGTAGGGCAACCGTTGTTGTTGATCGCTGGTCCGTGTGTATTGGAGTCGTGGGAGTTGACGGCCAGGATTGCGGAGCATTTGTCACGAGTCCGTGCGGCGTTTCCGCTCAGCTTGGTGTTCAAGGGGTCATTTGACAAGGCGAACCGGACGAGCCAAAAATCGTTTCGCGGATTGGGGCTCGAGGCGGGACTAGAGATTTTGGGGCGTGTATCGCGAGAATTTGGCTTGCCGGTGACGACGGACATTCATTTGCCGGAGCAAGCGGCGCCGGTGGCAGGCGTCTGTGAGCTATTGCAGATCCCCGCCTTTTTAGCTCGACAAACTGACTTGCTGCAGAGTGCGGCGGCGACGAATCGAGCGGTCCACGTCAAGAAAGGCCAATTCATGTCACCCACTGACATGCAGTACGTGGTGGAGAAGCTCCGCACGTCGGGATGTGACAACGTTCTGCTTTGTGAGCGGGGCACTTTTTTTGGTTACGGGCAATTGGTCAACGACATGCGATCGCTGCCACTGATGCGCACGTATGCACCGGTGATATTCGACGCCACACACAGTGTGCAACAGCCGGGGGGGTTGGGGGGAAGCACAGGGGGGAATCGCGAGTACGTAGCACCGCTGGCACGGGCGGCGGCAGCGGTGGGAATCGACGGGATATTCATCGAGACGCATCCCGAGCCGGAATTGTCGCCAAGTGACGGCGCCAACATGTTGCAACTGGATGCCCTCACGGACCTTATCAGACAGATCATCGCGATTCGCGAAGCATTGGCCTTCTAGCCCCGCGGGGTGGCAGGCAGAGAAAGACGGAAAGATGGAATCTTCGGAACAGCAACAATATCTCAACGATCCGCAGACGGAGCGCCGACGCTGGTTGATACTCGCCGGCATCGGAGGACTTTGTGCGCTCACGTTGTTGTGGGTCTTCGGTAGCTTAATATGGCGCGAGCCGACAATGACGGCCGTTAACGATTTTAGGGCGACGGATCTGGAATCGCAGCGAAGCGATCATCTGGCGTTGGCTTTATCGTTTGCCGATCATTTGGATGAAGTGGAGGAACGTCAGGGGCGGGAGCGCGTGCTCTATCATTTGATCCAGTGGTCACAAGAGCAGAAGCCGGACGCCGACTGGGTGGCGGATCCGCTATACAGTCGTCTTCCGGAACGAATGCGGGTCTCTCGCGGCCAGGAAGCATTGTCGCGGATCAGGTTTGAACCCTATGACGTGTATCTGTTGCGGGAGGCGTTATGGAGTCGGGACATATCCCGACAGGTTGGGCAAAAACCTTGTCGCGATCCCCAACTCAAGGCATGGCTAACGGCGCAAGCCGAGACGATTGGCACTGATGCCGCGGATGACCTGGAAGACATTTATTTGTGCTTCGATTGGGTTGTCCGCAATATCCAGCTGGATCCACTCGATCCTCCGCCAGTCGACAAGGGGAAAACGGATGGGACGGACGGTGTCGTGCCAGCGAACGCAGTTCCACAACCGCGGCCAGGTGCTCGGCGATACGCGTGGGAAGCGATGTTGATCGGACATGGTGACGAGGTTGTGCGGGCGAGGATCCTGATCCTGCTGGCTCGGCAATTGGGTATTCCCGTGGTGATGTTGGGTGTCGACCAGGACGATGGCGAGCCAAAGTCGTGGGTGCCGGCGGCATGGATTGGTGATCGGCTTTACTTGTTTGACATGCGACTTGGGCTGCCGTTGCGGGGGCCCGATGGCAAAGGAATTGCCACGCTTGAGGAAGTCATGGACGATCCGGCTTTGCTACAGCAACAAGCGTTGCCTGATGGCGAGCGGTACCGAATCTCGGCGGCCGATCTGAAGAACATCGTGGCGATGATCGATGCAACTTCTGGCTACTTGTCGCAGCGTTTCAAATTGCTGGAGACCTCGCTTAGCGGCGATGACAAACTGACACTTTCGGTGGCCCCTTCCCCGTTGGGAGTCGCCTTGCGCAGTTCGCACCCGCGAATTATCCGCACGATGATTTGGGCATTGCCATATGACGTTTTTGAGTACCACACGCAGGTACAGTCGCACATGCCGTCATTGATCGAATACGACCGCGAATTCAGTACATTCCGATCGGGGACCCCGTTGGCAGTGGCGCGGCGTCAGCATCTTCGAGGGATTTTTACCGACACCCCTTATGAACTCGGAGCAAAGACCTTGTACATGAATTGTCGCGTTTCCGAGGCGGAGATGCAGAAATTCAAGAAGATGCCGCTGGCCGAATTACAGCGAGCATTGAAAACACCGTTGCCCGAGGATCCGGTCGATCGAGAACGGTATCTCGATGCCCTGATCGGTCGCATGAAAGTGGCCAAAGTTCATGCCAGTTACTGGCTAGGGTTGGTGACATACGAATCCGAGCAATACGAGGTAGCAACCGATTACTTTGACACGCGTACGTTGCAGGCGGATCCGGAAGGGCAATGGACGGCCGGGGCGCATTACAACCTAGGTCGTTCGTACGAAGCGATCGCCCTGCGCGACCAGTCGGCCGACGCACTTTTGCGGGCTCAGCAGGAACTCGAATTTCAGCTTGAACCGCCCTCGGCACAACAGACGGGAAATCTTCTGCGGGCGGCTCGCCTGCGCGAGATCAGCTTCCCGTAGCCAACGCTCTTTAGCGGAACTTGTTGCCGGTCAGTCGTTCGTAGGCCTCGACGTATTTTTCGCGAGTATGCCGTACAACTTCCTCGGGAAGCGGTGGGGGTGGGCTGTTCTTGTCCCACTCCGCTGACTCGAGCCAGTCGCGGACAAATTGTTTGTCGAATGAGGGCTGGCTCCGGCCCGGTTCGTAGCGGTCTTCCGGCCAGAAGCGGCTGCTGTCGGGAGTGAGGACTTCGTCGATGAGGATCACTTCGTCCCCGTCGAGTCCGAACTCGAATTTCGTGTCGGCAATCAGAATTCCCTTCGATCGCGCGTGCTCGGCGCCTCGTTGATAGATCTGCTGACTCAAATCGCGGAGCTGTTCCGCTAGTGTCTGCCCCACGGCTTCGACCATGCGGTCGAAAGGGATGTTTTCGTCGTGCCCGGATTCTGCCTTCGTCGCCGGCGTGAAGATCGG
>JAGQPD010000070.1 GCA_020426865.1 Planctomycetales bacterium | reverse complement strand
AGAGGCTACGCGGTTCGCCGTATCCAAATTCCCAATGGGAACAAAGCACTAGCGTAGGTTCGGTTGGACGAATGTATTTGCTACATGCCAAGGGAGAAATCTCGGTGTTTGTCGGATCAAGCGGCTCCTATCTCGATCGTTTCGACTTGGGGCTCACCTCAGTACGCTGGCAGACGCTCGGACCAGATGGTACCAAGCACCGGCGCGCATAAGATGAGACGTATGGTGTGGACTATGCCAATCGAAACAACATCATCAGGGCCAATCGAAACATCATCCGGGGGGCCGGTGTTGACTGTACTCAATACCTCGAACTAACAAGTATTCCCCCCTTCGGCTGCCGTTCAGGTGCTCAGGCAGGCTATATCACTCGACACGACAACCAGGCCCTGGTTCGCGTGTCAGAATCCGGCGAGATTCTGCAACTCAAATATTACAGTCTTGCCGAGACCATCGATGCGATGTGGTTAGGAGATGATGGATCGATTTACGTTACCAGCAACGGGGTCGGGAATCTCGATTAATGGCGTATCAACCCCGTTAGACAAACGCGTTGCCAGTAGTTCCAAGCGAGTTCCGCGGAGAACTCTGCCAATTAGGAGCGGCTTGCTCGCCGAATTGCCTCGGGCCGTACGAGCGCCACCATCACGAACATCGCAAAGGCCATCAGGCCGTTCGGTTCAGGCACCGACGCGATGCTGTTGCTCTTGTCAGAACTCGAGTAATTGCGCTGCCATTCCAGTAAATCCAGCCCGTCGACTCGATTGTCGCCCGTGTATTCGCCGTTGGCTGGGCCGATCGCATTCTGTCCGTAGTTGTCCTTCCAAACCAGGTAGTCGTCGTCGTCCACATCGCCATCAAAATCAGAATCGCCGCGACGAAACTCCTCACCAAACACCGACGTCAGCAACAAATCGTCATTGGAAGCGTCGTACACCTTCATCACGTTCCCCACGTCGACAAGATTGGGAAAGCCAACCGGCAAAGGCAAGTCCGGTGCGTCGTCTGGCTTGTAGTCGCTACGATAGGTCACGTCGAGAAACCCGGCCGAATTCGCATGCAGTGTTCCCCACGTATAATCGTCGATCGCCAACCGTAAGCTGCGGTCGGCGTACTGGGAAGAATCCAACTCGATTTGAAACCGATACTCGTCGCTCCTGTATACGCCGCCATAGTAGACCTGCATGAACCGCGATTTCACTCGGAATGTCGCATTCCCGACCGATTCATCGCTGCCGTCCCGGAATTGCGCTCGAATCCGGTAGTCAGGGTTCTCTTCCTGAGCCGACACGGTCCCTGCGAAGATCGCTACAATCATACCGCCAATCGCTATGGTACCCTTCATGACGTTTTCCTTCACCGGTAATCGCCAACCGGTATCTGTACGTGTTTTTCCCGTCGTTTTGTGAATTGGTCTCTACCAATAAGAGCAGGAAATGATTGGGTCTCCCGCCACGCGGGGCGGATTTTGGGATCCATAGTTGAATCCGTTCGGTAGATCCCGAAAATAGAAGCCACCAAAGGGCCGCCGTTGCCCTGATCATCATTCGGACTGCCACCAGCGAGAGGTTTTTCCATGATTACTCAATGCCAGCGTGAATTCTCATTGACCGGCTCATGCCTGATCGCTCTCGTGATAGGCTCTTTGGCAAGTGCGGCCCAGGACGTCCCAATCGTGCCGAATGTGGAGCTTCAGCCTTTGAATTCGCAGGTCCGTCGCGTGCTATCGGCGCTGGAGTTTCTCGGCCAACCGCTCCCCGATGAGGCTCGAGCAAACGTTGAATCAGCACTTAAGGAAACGGACTCCACCAAGGGTGTGCAGGCTATTCAAGAGTCACTTGATCCACAGGTACTGGTGGTCGTATCGATCAATCCGGAGAGTCGCGTCAAGGTGGCCCGAGGGCCGGCCAAGGCGACGCTGCATCAACAAGGGTGGTCGGTATTCCTCGTCAAAGTCATCAACGGCGCGGGAGTGACTGCGCCGCTGCAGGTATCCAGTTCCAATGCCAACCCGTTATACACGAGATCGAGCGGTCGGCCCGATCCCAAGCCAACCGTAACTCCGCAAGATGTCGTCGACCGCTGGGCCGACGTTAGCATGTTTAATGATCGTCCATTGAACAAGACCCTGTCAGGGTTGGGAGTTGAATACCGACTCATGCAGGTTTACAGTCGCGATGCTGGCGCGCGAGAAGCGACCTTGGCATTTGATGTGGGGCAGGGGACTCAGGATCTCGGTTTTCGCAACGAACTGCCAGTTTTGTTTCAGTGTGAACCAGCTGTGAAGGTAACGCTCAAAGTGTTGGACGACGACGGCAAGCCAACATCGGGGCAATTTGTCATTCATGACGCACAAGACCGCGTTTATCCGGCTCGTTCACGACGATTGGAACCGGACTTCTTTTTTCACGACCAGATCTATCGGCACGATGGCGAGTCGGTAACGTTACCCCCCGGAAAATATCGTGTCACGTATACTCGCGGTCCCGAGTACAAAATCGAGAAGCGAGAAATGGAGGTTCGGCCCGGTGAGTCGCAAACCGAGTCATTTCAGCTGCATCGTTGGATAAAGCTCGCCGACCGCGGATGGTACTCGGGAGACCATCATGTGCACGCAGCCGGCTGTGCGCACTATGAGGCACCCACCGAGGGCGTTGGTCCCGAGGCGATGATGCGTCACATTTTAGGCGAAGACTTGAACGTAGGCTGTGTCTTGTCGTGGGGCCCATGTTGGTATTACCAAAAGCAATTCTTTGAAGGAGATGTGAACAAGCTCTCGACGAAGGACTACGTCATGCGCTACGACGTCGAAGTATCGGGTTTTCCCAGTTCGCACGCCGGACACCTGTGCCTGCTTGGACTGATCGAGGACGATTATCCGGGCACGACAAAAATCGAAGAGTGGCCCAGCTGGGATCTGCCGGTTTTGTTGTGGGGGAAAAGCCAAGGGGCGGTCGTCGGTTTCTCACACAGCGGTTGGGGGTTGGCGTTGCCCAATGACGAGCTGCCTAATTACAACATGCCACCGTTTGACGGGATCGGGGCTAACGAATACATCGTCGACGTTGTGCACGGTGCGTGTGACTTTATTTCGGCAGTTGATACTCCGGCCGTGTGGGAATTAAATATCTGGTACCACACGTTGAATTGCGGTTATACCTGCCGCATTAGTGGTGAAACGGATTTTCCATGTATTTACGGTGAACGAGTGGGACTAGGCCGCATTTATGTAAATCTCAAAGATCGGCCTCTTGGGTTCGCCAATTGGTTGGAAGGTGTCAAAGAGGGACGCAGCTACTGCGGTGACGGGCTGAGCCATTTGATCGATTTCAAGGTCAACGGATTCGGTGTTGGTGAGCCCGGCGAACGTGGGCAATCCAGCTTGCTGGCTGTCAAGAAGGGCGAAAAGCTGGCCGTTACCGTCGACGTGGCGGCGATGTTGGAAGAGCAACCGCGCGAAGATATCCGCGGACGATCGCTCAGTGAAAAACCGTACTGGCACGTGGAACGGGCGCGAGTCGGAACGACTCGCAATGTGCCTGTAGAACTGATCGTCAACGGCGAAGCCGTCGACCGACGTGAAGTTGTTGCCGATGGTACGGTTCAATCGATCGAATTCGACTATCAACCCGATCGTTCCAGCTGGGTGGCGTTGCGGATCTTCCCCAGCTGCCATACCAATCCAGTATTCGTCGAAGTGGACGGCCAGCCGATTCGCGCAAGTCGGCGCAGTGCCGAGTGGTGTTTAAAGGCCGTCGACACTTGTTGGGAACAGAAAAAGGCGCAGACTCGACAGTCCGAACTCGCCGACGCAGAAGCTGCCTATGATGTGGCACGCCAGGCATATCGCAAAATTCTGGAAGAGAGCAGATAGTTCCACAGCTTTCCCCAGCGGTCTCCCCGTAGGGAGTTGCACAGATTAGATGCCGATATTGTGTTACGTGTCGCCGCAAGTCCATATCGGGGAGAGAACTGGATGAGGGGTAGCAGCGGGACCCGGGGCTATTGGCGCGACACAGGGTGCGCGAAGGCGCGGCGATCATTTTGAACGCGGGAGAGTTTTTGCTGGGGGGGAGTGCGGCTGGGACAGCCGTGGGACTTTAAACGGACGTAGTCGCCATTGTTCGAGCGGACTCGATGAACGCGAGGTATCGTTCGTTGGCGCGAGTTGGTTCGCTATGGGTCGCGGCCATCATGAGGGCACCGGCCAGTGCCTTGGCGAACAATCC